>CAYJOH010000246.1:397-4554 GCA_964371685.1 uncultured Anaerolineaceae bacterium | reverse complement strand
TGCTGGTTCCAGCAGAGCGCGCCGATCTTCACCTGGCCCACCGGTGCCTCCCATCCGGACGTCGAGTCGTTGTCGTCCCAGCGTACCCCGGGTGATCAGAGCCGCAGGCGACCGATCACCTCGCCCTCGTCCACCTCGCCCGTGAGCTCGAACCCGAGGCCGAGGTAGAAGCCCTCCGGGCCGTCGTCCTCGGGCACCCAGCTCACGAGCAGCTCGCGGGCGCCCGGCAGCGTCCGCACGTGATCCGCCACGAGCTCCACTGCCCGCCGCCCGTACCCCAGGCCCTGGAGGCCGTCGGCGATCATCAGCCGCCACAGGAAGTACTCCGGGCCCTCGTCCCCGGCCGGGTCCAGGGACAGCATGACGAAGCCCACCGGCACGTCGTCCGCGTAGATCGCGCGGCACCACGCCCGGGGCTCGAACAGCGCCTCCGCGAACGACACGGCGTTGGGCGCCACGAACCCGCGCTGCGACGGCGCGACCTGCAGGCGGCAGATCGCGCGGACCGAGTCCTTCGTGACCTCGCGCAACTCCACGACGGCGCCGTCCCGCACGGACCGGCGGGTCGGGGCGGGATCGCCGGCGCCCTCGCCGGCGGCCTCGCGCGCGTCGGCCCAGGCGGCGATCGTGTCGGCCAGTGGCGGACCGCCCTCGGTCATCGGACGACGATGTTGACGAGCTTCCCGCCCCCGGCGTGGATGATCCGGTGCGGCTCCCGGCCGCCCAGCGCCGCCACGACCTTGTCGCGCGACAGGACGATCTGCTCCAGCTCGAGGTCGGAGATGCCCGCGTCCACCGTGACCCGGTCACGGAGCTTGCCGTTGACCTGGATCGGGACCTCGCGCGTCGATTCGACGATCGCCGCCTCGTCCACCTTCGGCCAGCGCTGGACGTGGATCGAGGCCCACGGCTGCCCGGCCGCGGCCAGGCGCCTGGACCACAGCTCCTCGGTGATGTGCGGCGCCGCCGGCGCGAGCATCAGCAGCAGCAGCCTGACGGCCTCGTCCCACTCCGGCAGGCCGGCGACGGACGTGCCCCGATACCGGGACAGCAGGTTGGACAGCTCCATCAGCTTGGCGACCATCGTGTTCCAGCGGAAGCCCTCGTAGTCCTCCGTCACGTCGCGCAGCGTCCGGTGCGCGGTCGAGCGGATCCGGCTCCGCGCGTCGGCCTCGGTCTCGCCGGCCGGCAGCTCGCCGCCCGCGGCGTCGCCCGGGTCGCGGCCGTGGGGATCCAGCGCGACCGTCCACACGCGGTTCAGGAACTTGCTCACGCCGCCGATCCCGGTGGGGCTCCACGGCCCGCCCTGGTCCCAGGGGCCCATGAACATCAGGAACAGCCGGACCGTGTCGGCGCCGTGGCGCGCGACCAGCTCGTCGGGGTCCTGGACGTTGCCCCGGCTCTTGCTCATCCGCTCGCCGTCGGCGCCCAGGATCTGGCCCTGGTTGAACAGGCGGCGGAACGGCTCGCTCTCGTGGACCAGGCCCAGGTCGCGCATCGCCTTGGTGAAGAACCGGCTGTACAGCAGGTGCATCACGGCGTGCTCGGCGCCGCCCGTGTACTGGTCCACCGGCGTCCAGGTCCGGATCATCTCCGGGTCCACGGGCCCGTCGTCCTTGGCGGGCGACAGGTAGCGGAACCAGTACCAGGACGAGTCGAAGAAGGTGTCCATCGTGTCGGTCTCGCGCCGGGCGGGGCCGCCGCACGACGGGCAGGCGACGTTGAGGAACGCCTCGTCGCGGTTGAGCGGGTTGTCGCCGCTGCCCCGGTAGTCCACGGTCTCGGGCAGCAGGACCGGCAGCTGGTCCTCGGGGACCGGCACCGCGCCGCACTGCTCGCAGTGGATGACCGGGATCGGCGTGCCCCAGTAGCGCTGGCGGCTGACCAGCCAGTCCCGCAGCCGGTAGGTCACGGCCTGGTGACCCTTGCCGCGCTCGCCCAGCCAGGCCACGATCTCGTGCCACGCCTCGGCGGCGGGCCGACCCGTGAACCGGCCGGAGTTGACCATGACCTCGTCGGTCGTGTGCTCAACGAAGGCGGACGTCAGGTCGGCGTCGGGGTCCGCGTCCCTGGGCATCACGACCCGGACGATCGGCAGGTCGAACCGGCGGGCGAAGTCGAAGTCGCGCTCGTCGTGGGCGGGCACGGCCATGATCGCGCCCGTGCCGTAGGTGCCCAGCACGTAGTCCGCGATGAAGATCGGGATCCGCTCGCCGTTGACCGGGTTGATCGCGTCCGCGCCGATGGCGACGCCGGTCTTCTCGCGCTCCGTGGACAGCCGGTCGATCTCCGTCCGCGTCGCCGCCTGCGCCACGTACGCCTCGACCTCCGCCCGCCGTTCGGGCGCCGTCAGCGTCTCGACCAACGGGTGCTCGGGCGCCAGGACCATGAACGTGGCGCCGAACAGCGTGTCCGGGCGGGTGGTGAACACCCGCAGCTCCTCGCCACCGGCGTGGTGGGGGGCTGGGGCCGTGTCGAACACGATCTCGGCGCCCGACGAGCGCCCGATCCAGTTCGTCTGCATGATCCGGACCGGGTCCGGCCAGTCGATGCCCGCGAAGTCCAGCAGCTCGTCCGCGTAGTCCGTGATCCGCAGGTACCACTGCGGCAGCTCGCGCTTCTCGACCTTGGCGCCGCAGCGCCAGCACCGGCGGTCCGTGCCCTCGACCTGCTCTCGGGCCAGCGTCCCGTCGTTGGGGCACCAGTCCACCGCGGACACGGATCGGTAGGCCAGGCCGCGCTTCAGGAACTGGACGAACAGCCACTGGTTCCAGCGGTAGAACGCCGGGTCGCAGGTCACGACCTCGCTCGCCCAGGCGAACGTCGCGCCCATGCTGCGCAGCTGCTTCCGCTCGTGCTCGATGTTGGCCATCGTCCACTCGCGGGGGTTGATGCGGTTCTTGATCGCCGCGTTCTCGGCCGGCAGCCCGAAGGCGTCGAAGCCGATCGGCAGGAACACGTTGAACCCGTGCATCCGGCGGTAGCGCGCGATCGCGTCGGTGGGCGTCTTGATGTACCAGTGGCCGATGTGCAGGTCGCCCGACGGGTACGGGTACATCGTGAGCAGGTAGAACTTCGGCTTCGAGTCGTCGTGGAGGTCCGTCTCGTACAGGCCGAGCTCGTCCCAGCGCGCCTGCCAGCGCGGCTCGATGGCCGCCGGGTCGTAGCGCTCGACGCGGCTCCGCCCCTCGCGGGCGGCGCCCTTGCCGGTCGTCGCGGTGTCGCCTGTCGTCGTCACGTGCGGGCCCTCGGATGAACGAGACCCCCCGCCGGTCCCGGCGAGGGGTCAGATGTGTGTCTGCGACCTCAGCCGGCGATCCGGTTATCGCCCACCGAAGTCCGAGGCGGAGCCCCGCGACGCCATCGGCCTGAGGTTTGGTGGAGCTACGGGGATTCGAACCCCGGACCTTCTGAATGCCATTCAGACGCTCTCCCAGCTGAGCTATAGCCCCACGCCGGACCGGGAGTATAGCGCAGCCGCCCCTCAGCCTCGCACATGCACCCGGAACAGGGCGGTGCCACTCCCGTTCGCGAATCCGACGCTGGCCTGGACGAGCCAGTCACCCGGCGGGAGGTCGCCGAGATCGATGCGGTTCTCGCGCGCGATCGCCGGGTCCGTCTCGTCGTTGGGCTGCACGGCGAGCGAGCCGATCGCGTCGAACCCGACTCCGTCGGCGGGGATCTCCCCGTACTCGACGGTCCAGGCGATGGCGCACACGTCGCCTTCGACGCGCACGACGAGCCCGGTGCCGTCTCCCGCGTCCAGGCTCGTGTCCGGGGTCACCTGCACGCCGTCGTCGCCGGCGTTGCCCCAGGAGCTGGTGAAGTACGTGGCGCCGCCGAGCTCCGTGTCGGCGCGGTACAGCGAGATCGCCGGTGCCCATGCGGCGGCCGGGTCCTCCGTCGTGCACGGCACGGCCGGAACGGGGTGCATGGTCGGGGCCAGGGTCACGGCCCCGAGCTCGATGACCTCGAAGTTGAGCAGCCGCACGTCCACCGCGACGGTCCCGTCGCCCGTGAACCAGGTCGTCGTCAGGCGCACGATCAGGTCGCCGGTCGGCAGCGCCTCGACCCGCGCCCAGTGGGCGTTCGTGGTCAGGACGCCGGAGTAGGGCACCAGGAGCGGCTGGTCGCCGGCGGCGATCGCGGCCTCGACG
>CAYJOH010000246.1:0-387 GCA_964371685.1 uncultured Anaerolineaceae bacterium | reverse complement strand
CGCCGAGCGTAGGCCACCTCCCAGGTCACGACGCAATGGCTGCCGACGTCGAACGAGAGCCGCCCCGGCGCGTACGCCCCGAGATGGCTCAGCTCGCCCATGGGCCAGTCGGTCAGGCTGCCCCGCTCGGTGTCGCCGAATCGCTCGTAAGTGAGCAGCCCGATGTCGCCGAACGTGCCGGGGTTGTCGACGCCCGCAATCTCGATCGCCCGCGCTTGGGCGGCCTGGTTGATGGGCGTGCAGTCGGCCATCGCGTCCTGCGAGCCCGTGGGTTCCGCGCTGGCGGCCGGCGTGCTGGCCGGCGGCGTCACGGAGGGTGACGCTGCGATGTCGCCGCCGAGGCGGCCCAGCGACAGGAGGGTCGCGGTCAGGCCCACGCCCACGACC
>CAYJOH010000245.1:0-4566 GCA_964371685.1 uncultured Anaerolineaceae bacterium | reverse complement strand
CGTAGGCCCCGGGGTCGCGGCAGCCACGGGGTCGCCAGGCCCAGCGCCGCGCGGGCCCCCGACCCCGCCGCAACCGTTCCGCAACTTGGCCTAACGGACTAGCGCAAGCCGTCCCGGGCCGTTACACTCCGCCAATTCGCACGGAGCCCGGCCATGCGCCCCAGCACCAGCCCCCTCGCCGTCTGGGCGGGGATCGTCACCCTCTACCTCGTGTGGGGCTCGACGTACCTCGGCATCAAGCTCGCCGTGGACACCATGCCGCCCTTCGTCATGGCCGCGCTCCGGTTCGTGCCGGCAGGGCTGCTGCTCGCTGGCGCTGTCGCGCTCCGCCACCGGGCGACGATCCGCCGCCCCACCGTCGCCGAGATCCGCGACACGGCCATCGTCGGCGGGTTCCTGATGCTCGGCGGCATGGGCCTCGTCGCCTGGGGCGAGCAGACGATCCCGTCCGGCATCGCGGCCCTGCTGATCGGCCTCATGCCCGTCTGGCTGGCGGTGTTCGCGCGCGTGTTCCTGGGCGAGCGGCTGCCGGCGATGGTGGTCGTCGGGATCGGCGTCGGGCTGGCCGGGGTGGCGATCCTGGCCTGGCCGGCGGGCGGCGTGGGCGACCTCGAGCCCGCAGGGCTGCTGGCGCTCATCGGCTCGCCCATGTTCTGGGCCGCGGGCTCGCTGTACTCGGCGAGGCGGGCCGTGATGCCCGAGCCCGCGCTGTTCGCGACCGGCCTCCAGATGCTCCTGGGCGGCCTCATCCTGGTCGTGGCGAGCCTCGCGAGTGGCGAGCTCGAGGGCTTCGACTGGGCCACGGTCTCGACGACCAGCTGGCTGGGCGTCCTGTACCTGCTGACGGTCGGCAGCCTCGTCGGCTACACGACCTACGCCTGGCTGCTCACGGTGGCGCCGCTGCCGCGCATCGCCACCTACGCGTACGTCAACCCGGTCGTCGCGGTGCTCCTCGGCTGGCTCGTGCTCGACGAGCCGCTGACGCTGCGGACCGGCATCGCCGCCGTGGTCATCGTCATCGCGGTCGTCCTGATCGTCACCGCACGTGGCCGCGCCGCCCGCCCGGCACCCGATCGGGTGGAGGTGCTGGCGCCCGTCGTCGAGCCCGCCCGCGGCACCTGACGGCGGCGTCGAGCAACGGCGCGGGGAGGCTCAGGCGGGGCGCTCGAACCCCTCGGCCGGCCAGGGCTCGCAGCGCAGCGGCCGGTCCTCGCGGTAGCCCAGGGCGTAGTCCGCCTGGATCAGCGTGTGCAGCTGGCTCGTGCCCTCGTAGATGACCGCGGCCTTCGCGTTGCGCAGGTAGCGCTCGACCGGGAACTCGTTGGAGTAGCCGCTCGCGCCGTGGATCTGGATCGCATCGAGGGCGGCCTGCACCGAGTGCTCCGTGGCGTGCCACTTGGCGACCGACGTCTCGCGGGTGTTGCGCAGCCCCCGGTTCTTTAGCCAGCCCGCCTGGTACACGAGCAGCCTTCCGACCTCGATCCCCTTCGCCATGTTGGCGATCATCTGCTTGACCAGCTGGTGGCGGCCGATCTCCTCGCCGAACGTGTGCCGCTCGTGCGCATAGCGGAGCGACGCGTCGAGGCACGCCTGCGCGAGGCCGACGGCCCCGGCGGCGACGGTGTAGCGGCCCTGGTCGATCGCGCTCATGGCGATCAGGAAGCCCTCGCCCTCCTCGCCGATCCGGTTCTCGACCGGGACGCGGACGTCCTCGAGGTTGATGAGGCCGGTGTTGCCGGCCCGGATGCCGAGCTTGCCGTGGAGCGTGCCGGTGGTCAGCCCCGGCATCCCGCGCTCCAGCACGAACGCGGTGATCCCCCGGTGGCGCTTCTCGCGGTCCACGGTCGCGAACACCAGGAAGTGGTCCGCGATGTCCGCCAGCGAGATCCACAGCTTCGAGCCGTTGAGGACGTACGAGTCGCCGTCGCGGCGCGCCGTCGTCGACAGGCTGGAGGCGTCCGTCCCCACCCCCGGCTCCGTGAGCGCGAAGGTGGCCAGCTTGTCGCCCTTCGCCTGGGGCACCAGCCAGCGCTGCCGCTGCTCCTCGGTCCCCCATTGGAGCAGGGTCAGGCTGTTGAGCCCGACGTGCACGCTTTGAACCACGCGGAATGCGGTGTCGGCGCGCTCCAGCTCCTCGCACAGCAGCGCGAAGCTGATGTAGTCCATGCCCGAGCCGCCGTAGCGCTCGGGGACCGGCGCCCCCAGGAACCCGAGCTCGCCCATCGTCGCGAACACCTCGCGATGCGTCTCGCCCCGCTCGTCCCACTCGCGGATGTGGGGCAGGATCTCCGCCTCGGCGAAGGCGCGGGCGGCATCGCGGACGAGCCGGTTCTCGTCGGTCAGGGTGAAGTCGATCACGGCGGTCTGGGGCCTCGAAGCAGGGGCACGGACGCGGCTCCCAGCATGCTACCGCCGCCGATGAGCTCCCGACCCGGCTCCTATACTCGGGACGTGGATACCCTCGACACCGCTTCCGACACCCCCGACGCCCTCGACCTCGCCGCGCTCGCCGAGCCCAACATGTCGCCCGTGCTGGGCAGGTACATGGACCGCAGCTGGTCCCACGGGATCGGCCACCGGTTGTACGACACGGCGGGCCGGGGGTTCCTGGACTTCGCCAACGGCATCGCCGTGACCGCCCTCGGCCACACGCACCCGCGAGTGACGGCCGCGATCCACGCGCAGGTCGACAAGCTGATCGGCCCGGTGCATGCGATCGGGTTCGCGGAATCCACCGTGACCCTCGGCCGGATGCTCGCGGACACCTTCCCGGACCCGCTCGATTCGGTCCTGTTCCTCAATTCCGGCTCCGAGACGATCGACGGCGCGATCAAGCTCGCCCGCCGGGTCACCGGTCGGCCGGCGATCATCGCGTTCCGGGGCGCGTTCCACGGGCGCACGATCGGCGCCACCAGCGTGACCAGCTCCGCCCTCAACTACCGCCAGGGCTACGAGCCGCTCCTGCCGGGCGTGTACCACGTGCCCTACCCGGCCGTGTACCGGGACTTCGCCGACGACGAGACCGCGGCCACCGAAGCGTGCCTGGGCCACATCCGCGAGCTGCTGCGCACCGTCGTGGCGCCCACCCAGGTGGCCGCCGTGCTGATCGAGGCGGTCCAGGGCGAGGGCGGCTACTACCCGGCGCCGGTCGCGTTCCTCCGCGGTCTGCGTGCCCTGTGCGACGAGCACGGCATCCTGCTCATCGCCGACGAGGTGCAGTCGGGCCTCGGACGCACTGGCGAGATGTGGGCCTTCCAGCACGCGGACATCGTCCCGGACGTGGTGTGCGTGGCGAAGGCGATCGCGAACGGCCTGCCCCTGTCGGCGATCGTGACCCGCAAGGAGCTCCAGGAGCGCTGGGGCCGGGGCGCGCACGGCACGACGTACGGCGGGAACCCGGTGGCCTGCGCGGCCGGCGTGGCGGTGCTCGAGACGAGCCGCGACGAGGACCTGGTGGCCAACGCGCGCGCCCGGGGGGCGGAGCTGAGCGGCGGCCTGCGGGAGCTGATGGCGGAGTTCCCCGGCATCGGGGACGTGCGCGGACCCGGGCTCATGATCGGGGTGGAGTTCGTCACGGATCGCCGGACGCGGCAACCGGACGGGGCGACGTCCGAGGCTGTGGCGGCACGGGCGGCCGAGGCGGGCCTGCTGCTCCTCAATTGCGGTAACCAGCACCAGGTGATCCGCTGGATCCCGCCGCTGGACGTGACGGTGCCGGAGATCGAGGAGGCCCTGACGGTGTTCGAGGTGGCGCTGCGCGGCTAGCTCACGGGCCGCGGGCTGCCCGGCCCGGGGCGGGCCGGGGGATGCCTGGCGTGGATCAGCGGTTGCGGGCCAGGAAGGCCATCACGTCCTCGAGCCGGAAACGCCGGTCACCGCGCTTGCACACGCGATAGAACGGGAGCTCGCCGCGGTCGCCGAGACGCTTCACGGTGTTGACGTGGAGGTGGAGCATCTCGGCAACCTCGCTCGCGGTGAGCATCGGTCCGAGATCGTTGATCGCCATTGACGCCATCTGGGCTCGCCTCTGCTGGATGTCGGAGCCGCCTGGTCCGCGAAGGGCACTGCGGTGCGGTCCGGCTCGCTGCTGGGTGGAGTGTCCCGGTGCAGGGCGCAGCAGACAAGCCGTACTCTCGGGTAACCGGTGGTACCAGCGGCCACGTAGCGGGGCGCGGCGACGGCCGCGGCGGCCTCGGCGGGAGCGGGACTTGGCCCATTCACGCGGGACGCGAGGCGCGGGGGCCGGCGGCGCGCGTGCGGCGCATGGGGGCACAGCCATGCGTCGATGCGGCAACGCTCGCCGGCCCCCGGTTCGGCGCCGACGGGCCCGGAGGCCCGCTACGTCGACAGCGGGCATTGTGGACTGCCGTGTCCAGGCTTGCAGGGCGATGCGGCACGCCCACGCGCAACGGCCAGACGGTGGCGCCCCCGGCAGGAATCGAACCTGCGGCCTACCGCTTAGAAGGCGGCTGCTCTATCCGCTGAGCTACGGGGGCGCGGCGCGACCAGAGTAGCGGTCTCGCGCGTGGCGGGCATCGCGCGGGTAGGTCGTTCGACTCATTACCG
>CAYJOH010000244.1:0-4570 GCA_964371685.1 uncultured Anaerolineaceae bacterium | reverse complement strand
GCACCGGCGCCTACCTCAACGCCGTCCAGCGCGTGGCCGACGCCACCGCGATGCGGGGCCTGTACCCGTAAGCCGCCGGCCGGGCGATGCCCGGCAGCGTGTTCGTCGAACGCTCGAACGGCCCGGGTTCGCCCGGGCCGCTTCGATTCCGGCGCCCGATCCGGGCGCCGGCTGCCCGGTGCTAGAGTTCGCCGCATGCTCGACCACGAGGAGAAGTTCCTGTTCAAGGAGGAGATCCTCCACCTCGCCAACGCCCTCAACGACCCGGGCAGCCTCGACAACGTCGAGGACCTGCTGACCGACGTCATCACCAGCCCGCGGTTCGACTCCGAGGTGTTCACCCTGGAGCGGAGCCTGCAGGTGATGCTCGGCGCCCGCGCCGGCACGACGCTGGTCGGCCTGCTCACCGTGGCGCCCGAGGTGTTCGAGGAGGTGGCCGAGGTCCGCATCCCGCCCGAGGTCCACGAGCGCCTGGTGGCCTGGCGGGCGCGCTTCGGGCTCGCCATCGACAACGCGCTCAACTTCCTCAACAACCCCGACGGGATCCAGGGCCACAACTTCTCCACCCAGGTCGCCCACGTCGAGGAGCGCCGGGTGCTCCAGGGCCGGCTCACGATGGTCCGCTACAACAACGAGCCGCAGTTCTTCGTCGCGGACGCGGCCGTGTTCCTGGGCCTGGTGACGGACATCATGGAGCGCCTCGGCCCCTACCTCGAGCCCGACAGCGTGGACGAGGAGTCACTCGTGCGGATGCGCGAGGCGGTCCAGCTGATCGAGCGCCGCACCACCCCGCGCGCCTAGGATCCTCCGGCCGATGGCTCGCAGCGCGTCGCCCCCGCCGTCGGAGGGCGGGTGGTGAGTCAGCGCTGAGGTTGCCGGTTCACCGATGCGCCACCTCTACCTCGCCGCGACCGGGCAGAACCGCGGCAAGACCACGGCCTCGCTCGGGCTGCTGGACGGCTTCCGCCGGCGGGGCTTCCGGACCGGGTTCATGAAGCCGGTGGGCCAGCGGACGGTGATCGAGGACGGCACGCCGGCCGACGAGGACGCCGTCCTGATGCGGACGCTGTTCGACCTGCCGGAGCCGTACCCGGTGATGAGCCCGGTCCACATCCCGCGCGGGTTCACCAAGCGGTACATCGCGGGCGAGGTCGTCGAGGACCTGGGCGCCCGGATCACGGCGGCGCACCGCCAGTTCGCCGGCCATGACGTGCTGCTCATCGAGGGCACTGGGCACGCCGGCGTGGGCGCGGTGGTGGGGCTGTCGAACGCGGTGGTGGCGCGGATGCTGGGTGCCTCGGCGGTCATCGTGTCCGAGGGCGGCGTGGGCCGGCCGATCGACGAGATCGTGCTCAACGCGTCGCACTTCGCCGCCCACGGCGTGCCCGTCGCGGGCGCCATCGTCAACAAGGTCCGCGTGGCCGAGCAGCCGGGCATCGAGCGGACGCTGGAGCGGGGCCTCGCCCGGCACGGGATCCCGCTGCTGGGCGTGCTGCCCTATCGGCCGATCCTGTCGAACCCGACGCTGGGCATGATCCTCGAGGGCGTCCACGGCCGCGTGATCCAGCCCGGCCCGGACCTCGACCGCGTGATCGACGGCGTCGCGATCGGGGCGATGGAGCCCAACCACATGCTCGACCACATCGGTCCCGGCACCCTGGTCATCGTCCCGGGAGACCGCGAAGACGCGATCCTGACGCTGACCAGCGCGCACCTCGCCGGGCGGCCGCGGTCGGCGCGGACCGCGGGCCTCGAGGCGCTCGTGGACGAGACGCCGGGCGCCGTGGAGGCGGGGCCTGAGGGCGCCGCGGTCGGGATCGTGCTCACCGGCGGCTACGAGCCGCGCCCGGAGGTGATGGCCGCGATCCGCCACTCCGGGATGTTCGCCGCGATCGTCCCCGAGGACACCTACACGGTGGCCTCCGAGGTCCACGACCTGCTCGTCAAGACCCACCCCGCGGACAGCGGCAAGATCGAGCTGATCAAGGCGCTGGTCTGGGAGTTCCTGCTGATCGACCGGTTCCTCGAGGCAGCCACGGAGGCGCGGCCCGCCTGAGCTCCGGCTCGCCGGCGCCGCGGCGGTCGCCCAGCGGCGCAACGCATGCACCGTGAGACGAGCCTGTCGCTCAGCGCCGCGTTCGTTGCATGGGATGGCCACCGGACGCGACAAACGAGGCGCCAGGCGCCCGAATCGTCGCACCACGCGCTCGTTGGGTCGCCCAGCGACCGATCCGCCGCTCGACCCGGTCACCGCGACCCGATCCGCCCGTCGACCCCGGTCACCGCGACCCGGGGACGACCCGCTCGTTGTCGATCAGCCGCACGCCCTCGATCTCGACCGCCAGCGACAGGAGCGCCCCGTTCCTGATCGTCGCCAGCTCCTCGAGCGTCTCCGGGTCCGCGACCGAGACGTAGTCCACGTCCGCCATCGGCTCGCTCGCCAGCACCGCGAGCATCGCCGCGCGCACGGCGCCCGCGTCGCGCTCGCCCGACCGCACGCGCGTCGCCCCCGCGAGCAGCGCGCGCCGGAGCACGGGGGCGGCCGCGCGCCCGCCGGGTGACAGGCGTCCGTTGCGCGAGGACATCGCCAGGCCGTCCGGGTCGCGCACCGTCTCGAGCGCCACGACCTCCGTCGGCAGCGCAAGGTCGAGCGCCATCCGCCGGATCACCCGGACCTGCTGGTAGTCCTTGAGCCCGAAATAGGCCCGCTCGGCGCCGACGAGCGCGAACAGGATCGCGACCACCGTTGCGACGCCGTCGAAGTGGCCGGGCCGAGCCGCGCCCTCCAGCGGTCCGCCGATCGCCCCCACGGACACGACGGTGTCGAAGCCGGGCGGGTAGACCTCGTCCACGGTCGGGGCGAACACGAGGTCCACGCCCGCCGCCTCGCACATCGCGAGGTCCCGAGCCTCGTTTCGGGGGTACTTCGTGAAGTCGGCGGCCTGGCCGAACTGGCGCGGGTTCACGAAGATCGAGACGACGACGGTGGCGCTCTCGGCCCGGGCGCGCTCGACGAGGGACAGGTGGCCGGCGTGGAGCCAGCCCATCGTGGGCACGAGCCCGACCGGTCGGGGGGCCGCAGCCAGCGCGGCACGGAGACCGGCGCGAGTACGGACGACCTGCATCGGCGGCGCGACGGCCTCAGGACCCCGGCTGGCGGTGCCGCGCCCTACAGGTCGCGGTCGAGCGGGATGCCGGCGAGGCCCATCGCCATGTCCGGCCGGTCCGCCTGCGAGCGCCCCAGCACCTCGTCCAGCACGGCCTCGTCCATGAGCACCGTCTCGGCGTCGCCGGGGAACGTGCCGGCCTCGACGTCGGCCCGGTACTGGGTCACCGCGCCCAGGATCGTGCCCCGCAGGTCCGCGTAGCGGCGCGCGTGCTTCGGCGTCCAGTCCGTGAACCCGAGCGTGTCCGTGATCACCTGGATCTGTCCGGAGCAGCCCGCCCCGGCCCCGATGCCGATGGTCGGGATCCGCAGCCGCTCGGTGATCGCGGCCGCCAGCTGGCCCGGGACGAGCTCCAGGACGATCGAGAACGCGCCGGCCTCCTGGACCGCGAGGGCGTCGGCGAGGAGCTGGCGCGCCTGCTCGCGGGACTTGCCCTGGACACGGACCCGGCCGATGGCGTTGATCGCCTGGGGCGTCAGGCCGATGTGGCCCATGACCGGGATCCCGGCCTTGACCAGCGCCTCGATCGTCTTCGCGCTCCGGACGCCGCCTTCGATCTTGACCGCCTGGGCGCCGCCCTCGCGCAGGAACCGGCCAGCATTGGCGACCGCGTCGTCCGGCGTCGCGTAGGACAGGAACGGCATGTCGGCGACGATCAGCGCGCGCTTCGTGCCCCGGACCACGGCCTTCGTGTGGTGGAGCATCTCGTCCATCGTCACGCGGACCGTCGTGTCGTAGCCCAGCATCACCTGGGCCAGCGAGTCGCCCACGAGGATCAGCGGGATGCCCGCCTCGTCGACGATGGCGGCGGTGGGGAAGTCGTAGGCGGTGATCGTCGCGATGCGCGCGCCGTCGGCATGCAGCTTCGCGATGTCGACGACCGACAGGCGGCGGACGGTCTCGGTCTGGGCGCTCAACGGTGGGCCTCCGTGGTGGTGCCGCCAGTGTGCGCGCGGGCGTCGCGTTCGTCCATCGCGGCCGCCACGCGGTCCAGCAGGCGATCCGCGACCTCGCGCTTGGTGAGCAGCGGCAGGTCCTCGCGCGAGCCGTCGGCGCCGAGGATGCTCACCCGGTTGGTGTCGGTGCCGAACCCGGAGCCCGGCTCCGAGACGTCGTTGGCGACCAGCAAGTCCGCGCCCTTGCGGCGCAGCTTGTCGGGCGCGCGCTCGAGCGAGCCGGTCTCGGCGGCGAACGCGACGAGGACGGGCCGGGCCGCCGGGTCCAGCTCGCGGGCGCGGGCTGCGGTCTCGGCCAGGATGTCCTCGGTGGGCTCGAGGTCCAGGGTCAGCGAGGCGCCGCGGGTCAGCTTCGTGTCGGCGACGGCGCGGGGCCGAAAGTCGGCGACGGCGGCGGCCATCACGAGGGCGTCAGCGGGACGGTCGATGACGGCGCCGATCACCGCG
>CAYJOH010000243.1:0-4577 GCA_964371685.1 uncultured Anaerolineaceae bacterium | reverse complement strand
GCCGCTCGTGTGGACCAGCATCGAGGCGCGCCCGGGCGGCACCAGCACCAGGGCCGAGAGGACGAGGCTGTAGACGAGCGCCAGCCGAAGCACCGCCACGGACGCGATGACCGGATAGTCCTGTCGCAGGGGCCGCCGGAGGCCACCGGACAGCGCGAGCACGACCGCGAGCAGGGCGCCCGCGCCGAGCAGCCGGAGCGAGGTCAGCCACAGGGGCGCGATCGTCTCGAGGCCCCATGTCATGATCGGCCAGTTGAGCCCGAGGACGAGCACGGTGGCGATGCCCACGGGGAGGATCAGGGGCGGCCGCAGGGCGGCGGCCCGGGACGGGTCCCCGCCGCTCACGTCCGGACGGGCGGACGCACGGTGCCCTGCCCTGCCCGCGCCGGCGGTCGACAGCTCAGGCGACGGGGGTCCCGTAGAACTCGCCGAACAGCTCCTGCTCGGTCGGGCGGTCCTCGGCGATCGGCCGGCTGACCCAGGTGACGTTCATGTAGTGCTTGAGGTGGATGTTCTCGGAGGTGACGTTGCCGCCCCACGTCCCGCAGCCGAGGCTGGAGGTCATGGGCATCCCGTTGTTGAACGCCCCAGCGTTCGCCTTGGACTGCGGCTGGCGGACCATGATCCGGCTCACCGGCGCGATCCGCGCCAGCCGGTCGATGCGGTCGTCATCGAACGAGTAGATGCCGCACGAGTGGCCCTTGCCGCCGACCTCGTAGATGGCCTTGACCATCTCGAGCGCCGTGTCGAACCCGGTGTACCGGAACATCGACAGCACCACGCCCAGCTTCTCGGAGCTGAACACGTTGTGCTTGCCGATCTCGGTCTGCTCCACGATGAAGAACCGCCGGTCGGCGGGGACCTCGAACCCGGCCCGCGCCGCGAGCGCCTGGGCGGAGATCGCGATCGTGTCCGGCGTCCGGTGCCCCTCGTCGTCCCACAGCGCGGTGCGGAGCAGCTCGGTCTCGCGCGCGCTCGCCACGTGGCCGCCCTCCTCGATCAGCTTCGCCCGCAGGGCGTCGTAGATCGAGGTCTCGACGACCAGGTTGCCGTCGGCCGAGCAGCCGGAGCCGAAGTCCGACAGCTTGCTGAGCCGGGTGTTCCTCGCCGCCTCCGCGATGTCCGCGGTCTCGTCGATGACCATCGTCGAATTGCCGGCGCCTACGCCGTACGCGGGGGTGCCCGAGCTGTAGGCCGCCTTGACCATGTCCCGCCCGCCGGTCGCCTGGACGAGGTCCGCCTGGGTCATCAGGTATTGCGCCGCGGGGATGCTGGGGCGTTCCAGGCACTGCAACAGGTCGACGGGCGCGCCCTCGCGCGCGAGCACCCGGCGCATGATCTCGACGGCCTCCTGTGTCGTGCGCCTGCTGCGCGGATGGGGCGAGAAGACGACCGCGTCGCGGCACTTGATCGCGAACATCGCGACGCCCGGAGGCGTCAGCTCCGGGTTCGTCGTCGGCACCAGCGACGCGATGAGGCCGGCGGGCTTCGCATACTTGACGATGCCCTTCTCGGGCAGGTCCTCGATGACCCCGATGCTCTTCTGGCGCAGCACGTCGCGGAGGATGCCCATCACCTTGAAGCGCTTGCCGATGCGACTCTCGGGGTCGCCGATCCCACTCTCCTCGACGCCCATCAGGGCCAGGCGCGTGAACGTCGTCTCGTTCGCGACCGCCCAGGCGACGGCCTGGCACAGGCGGTCCACCTGCGCCTGCGTCGCCCCCTCGAACGCCTGCATCGCCGCCCGGCCACGAGCGACCAGCTCATCGACGTGAGCCGTCTCTTCCGGGGTGATCGGTCGCGCCATCGTGATCTCCCGCCTTGGCCGATCGCTCGCCACAGCCCGGCGAGCCAGTCAGTGTCCCATTATTGCGTAGTCATGAACCACAATGCGGAACGCCCGCCATGCAGCCTAGGCCCGGCTCCGGAGCCTGTCAAACGAGTTCACAGCAGCACTTGACATGGTCGCTGAACGCAGACTACGTTCCTTCTTAACGGACGCGATCCCGCTATGCGGAACGCGGTCGACGCCGGGCAGCGATGTCGTCCACGCTGGGAGAGCCGCATGAAACCGACGGTCGCCGACCACATTGCCACGTTCCTCGCGCACCGCGGGGTCGAGCAGGTGTTCGGCCTCTGCGGCCACACGAACATCTCGCTGCTTGCCGCGTTCGCCCGCCGGGGAGCGCCGCGATTCGTCACCACCCGGCACGAGCAGGTCGCCGCCCACGCGGCCGACGGGTACGCGCGTTCGAGCGGCAGGCCCGGTGTCGTGCTGCTGCACGTCGGGCCCGGCCTGACCAATGCGACCACGGGTGTCGCGACGGCCGCATTCGACTCGATCCCGCTGCTGGTGATCGCCGGCGATGTCCCGTCCTACTACGAGGGACGCGGACCCCACCAGGAGTTCAACGTCCGCCGCGACGCGGACCAGGTCTCGATCTACGAGCCGTTCGTCAAGCGAGCGTGGCGCGTCCGCCGGAGCGATCAGGTCCCCCGGATCCTCGCCCGGGCCTGGGACACGGCACTCGCGGGCCGGCCCGGGCCCGTCCTCGTCTCCGTCCCGATGGACATCCTGGCCGAGGTCCTCGAGGCGGAGGTCGTGCCGGCCTCGCCGCTCGCCCGGCCGTCCATCAGCGCCGCCACCGCGGCGGTGATCGCCGCCGAGCTCCGGGAGGCGGCCCGCCCGCTCCTGCTGGCCGGCGGCGGCACCCGGCGTGCGGCCGGCCAGGTCCGACGGCTCGCGGAGCTCGCCGGAACGCCGGTCGTCCACACGCTGATGGGGACGGGCATCCTGCCGCCGGGTCATCCCCAGCTCCTCGGGATGATCGGGTTCTGGGGATCGCCGTCCGCCAACAGGCTGGCGTCGGAGGCCGACGTGATTCTGGCCGTCGGAACCCGGTTCCCCGAGACGGACAGCAGCAGCTGGGAGCCGGGCGTCACGTTCAGGATCCCGCCCACCCGCCTGATCCACGTCGACCTCGACCCGCATGAGCCGGGTCGCAACTACCCGGCCGCCATCGCGGCCACGGCCGACGCCGCCCTGGCGCTCGACGCCATCGCGGAGGCCTACGGCGACGCCACGGTCGATCGTGGCTACGACTGGGCGCAGCTCGCGCGGGAGCGGGAAGCGTTCCTGGCGCCCAGCCGCGCCAACGCCGTGTCCGGCGAGATGCCCCTGCTGCCGGAGCGGATCCTGGCCGATCTCCGGCGCGCCGTCCCCGACGCGATCCTGGTGACGGACGTCGGCTGGAACAAGAACGGCGTCGCCCAGCAGTACCCCGTCGACGATCCCGATTCGTTCCTCACGCCCGGCGGCTTCTCGACGATGGGGTTCGGCCCCGCGGCGGTCCTCGGGGTGGTCATGGCCGGGACCGGCCGCCCCGCCATCGCGCTGATCGGGGACGGAGCCTTCGGGTCCAACCTGAGCGTGGTCGCGACCGCCGTGGAGATGGGCATCGCCCCGGTGTGGGTCGTCATGAACAACGCAGCGTTCGGGACGATCGCGGGGCTGGAGCGGAAGCATTACGGCTCGGGGTTCGGCTGCGAGTTCGAGGCCGACGGACGCTCGTACTCGCCGGACTTCGCCGCGATCGCCCGCGCCTGCGGCGCAGACGGGATCACGATCAAGCACCCTGACGAGCTGGAGCATGCGCTGCGGGAGGCTTGCCGGTCCGGGCGTCCGACGGTCATCGACGTTCCGATGCGCAACACGCCGGTCATGACGCCCGGAGCGTGGGACATCGAGCGGATCTACCAGGTCGCCCAAGGCTGAGCGATGACGGCCGACAGCACGGCGGCGGACTCGACCCGGCTTGGCGCCGGGGCCGCAGCACGCCTGTGGCCTCCGGAATGACGAGGGACGGAATGGGCATGACGAAGGCACACGAGGGTGCCGGCGCGGGGCAGGCATCGCGCGCGACATCGTGGTCGACGGCGATCACGGCGACGACCGACCGGCAGGTGTTCGTGCGCGGCGTTGCCCTCGATCACGCGATCGGCCGGGAGGCGTTCCCGGCGATGCTCCTGCGCCTGTGGCGCGGCGAGGCCGCGACCGAGGCCGAGGCAGAGCTGATGGGCGCCTGCATGGTGGCGGCGATCGATCACGGGCCGCTGGCGCCGTCAGCACTCGTCGCGCGAACCATCGCCTCCACGCGCGCGACGCCCATGAGCGCCCTCGCCGGAGGCATCCTGTCCTTCGGCGAGCTGCACGGAGCGGTGGTGACGCGCGGGATGCAGATCATCGCGACCGTGCCTGCGACCGGGAGCGTGGAGGACTGGGCGGACGAGGTGTTCGCCGTCGAGCGCGCCGCCGGACGTCGCCTCCCGGGCATCGGCCATCGCTGGCACGAGCACGACCTGCGCGCCGAGCGGCTCCTGGATGTCGCGACGGCCAGTACGGACGGCCGTCACGCGGCAGCCGTCCGTGCGCTGGCGGCGCGCGTGGCCCGTCACGTGGACCATCCCGTCGCGGTGAACATCGACGGGGCGCTTGCGGTCGCGCTCACGGCGCTTCGCCTCGACCCCGAGTACGGGGACTTCCTGTTCGCGATCGCGAGGAGCTTCGGGCTCGCGGC
>CAYJOH010000242.1:0-4587 GCA_964371685.1 uncultured Anaerolineaceae bacterium | reverse complement strand
ACTTCAGCCTCGTCCACGACGACATCGAGGACGGCGACATCGAGCGCCGCCACCGGGCGACGCTGTGGACGCTCCACGGCGTGCCGCAGGCGATCAACACCGGCGACCTCATCTTCAGCCTGTCGCGGGTCGCGCTCCACCGGCTGACCGACCTCGGCTTCAGCGACGCCAAGGTGCTGCGCCTGATGCGGCTGTACGACGAGACGTGCGTGCTGCTATGCGAGGGCCAGTACCTCGACATCGCCACCTCGGCCGCCGACGAGCCGATGACCGTGGAGCTGTACTTCGACATGATCGGCCGCAAGACCGCGGCCCTGATCTCGGCCTCGATCGAGGCCGGCGCCCTGCTGGCCACCGACGACGAGGCCGTCATCGCCGGGTACCGCCGCTTCGGCTGGGCCCTGGGGCTCGCGTTCCAGCTCAACGACGACGTGCTTGGCATCTGGGGCCAGGAGCAGCAGACCGGCAAGGAGCCCACGGACGTCGCGCGCCACAAGAAGACGCTGCCGGTGCTGTACGCGTTCGAGCACGCCGCGCCGGCGGACCGCGAGCGCCTCGCCGCGCTGTACGCGACCGCCGACCCGTCGCCGGACGAGGTCGCCGAGATCGTCGCGATCCTCGAGCGGTCCGGGGGCGGGGACTTCACGCGCGATGAGGCCCGGCGCTACCGTGACGAGGCGCTCGCCGAGCTGGACGGGCTCACCGTCGTGGACCCGGCCGCCCGCGAGCAGCTGACCGGGATCATCGTCTCGGTGATCAGCGCGTAGCGCGCCTGACCGGCCGCCCTCGGCGCACCCCGGACCCGGCTACGCCTCGCCTTCGGCCGACTCGTCCTCGACCGGCCGCTCGCGGACCACCAGCACCTTGCCCACCCGCCGGCCGTCGGTCGTCTCCACGGTCAGCCGCAGCCCGTCCACCCGCACCTCGTCGCCCGGCACCGGCACGCCGCCGATCCGGTGGTAGACCAGCCCGCCGACCGTGTCGTACTCGTCCTCGTCCTCGAGCGTGAGGCGCAGGTCGAACACGTCGAGCAGGTCGTCCACGGAGGCCCGCCCGTCGACCCGCGCCCGGTCCTCGCCCAGCGGTTCGACCAGCGGCTCCTCGACGTCGTACTCGTCCTGGATCTCGCCCACGATCTCCTCCAGGAGATCCTCGATCGTGACCAGGCCCGCGGTGCCGCCGTACTCGTCGAGCACGATCGCGATGTGGACCTTGCGCCGCTGGAACTCGTGGAGCAGGTCGTCGATGGTCATCGACTCGGGCACGAACACGGGCGCCCGCAGCAGCGTGCGCAGGTCCGGCGGCTCGACCGCGGCCGCCTTGAGGAACGGCAGCAGGTCCTTCGCGTACAGGATGCCGATGACCTCGTCCACCGAGGTCTCGTAGACCGGCACCCGCGAGTGGCCCTCCTCGATGATCCGGTCGATCACCTCCTCGAACGTGGCCGTGGCCGGCAGGGCGACGATCGCGATGCGGGGCACCATGACCTCGTGGAGCCGCCGCTCGCCGAGCTCGATGACCGCGTTGATCATCTGCTCCTCCTCGGCCTCGAGGATCCCCTGCTCGCCGCCGCGCTCCACGATCAGCCGCAGTTCCTCTGCGGTGATCTGGGCCTGGGTGGTCACCTCCGCCCCGAACGCCTTCGAGATCGTCCGCGTCGCGAGCGTGAGCCCGGCCACGACCGGGCGGAACAGGCGGCCGATGACGTCCACCGGCCGGGCGAGCCCGAGCGCGAACGCCTCCGGATGGGCGAGGGCGAGGGTCTTGGGCACCAGCTCCCCGAACACGATCGTGAACAGCGAGAGCAGGATCGTGACGACGAGCAGCGACACGGGGACGGCGTAGCCCTCGCCGACGCCGATGTCCGTCAGGAAGGTCGCGAGCGCCGTGGCGAGGCTGATGCCGGCGAAGGCCGAGGCCAGGAAGCCGATGAACGTGATCGCGAGCTGGATCACGGCCAGGAACCGGCCGGGATCGCCGATCAGGCGCTTCACGCGCGAGGCGCCCCGCCTCCCCTCCTCCACCAGCTGCTCCACCCGGCTGGGCCGGATCGAGACCAGGGCGATCTCGGCGGCGACGAACACGCCGTTGAGCAGCACCAGGAAGGCGATGAACGCGAGCTCGAGCAGCGTGTTGCCCATCAGCCGCCGTCCGTCGGAACGGGCGTGTCGACGGGCGCCTCGGCCGGGTCGGCGCCCTCGGACGCGTCCGCCGCCGGTGCCGCGTCCGCCGGTTCGAGCGGGCGCGGCGTGCGGAGCCGCGCGGGCACGCCCACGGCCAGCATGCCGGGCGGCACGTCCCGGGTGACCACCGCGCCGGCGCCGGTCTTGGCGTCGTCGCCCAGCGTGACCGGCGCGCGGAGCATCGTGTCCACGCCCAGGAACACGCGCTCGCCGATCGTGGTGCGGTGCTTGCGCGCCCCGTCGTAGTTGGCGGTGATCGTGCCGGCGCCGACGTTGGTGTCCCGGCCCACCTGGGCATCCCCGAGGTAGCTCATGTGGTGCTGGCGGACGTGCTCGCCGAGGCGGCTGTTCTTGATCTCGGCGTAGTTGCCGATCTCGGACCGCGGCCCCACGTGCGCCCCCGGGCGGAGGTGGCTGAACGGCCCGATCGTCACCCGGTCCTCGACCACGGATCGCTCGATGACGCTGGCCCAGATCACGCAGTCCGCGCCGATCTCCGAGTCCATGATCTGCGACCCGGCGGCGATCCGCGTCCGCTCGCCCACGCGGGTCCGCCCGCGCAGGATCACGTTCGGCTCGAGGACGACGTCCTCCGCGAGCTCCACGCCGTGGTCCAGGTAGACCGTCGACGGGTCCATCATCGTGACCCCGGCCCGCATCCAGCGGTCGTTCGCCTCGACCCGCAGGTCCCACTCGGCGCGCGCGAGCTGGGCCCGGTCGTTGATGCCCGTGAGGCGCCCGTCGTCCTCCACGTCCAGCGCGGCCACGATCCGCCCGTCCTCGCGGGCGAGCGCGACGAGGTCCGTGAGGTACACCTCGCCGGTCGTCGGCGAGGGCTGCAGGTCGCCGATCCGGCGCCGGAGCCAGGCGGCGTCGAGCGCGTACAGGCCCGCGTTGATCTCCGTGATCAGGCGCTCCTCGTCGTTCGCGTCCTTGTCCTCGACGATCCGCTCGACGGTGCCACCCTCGTTGCGCACGACCCGCCCGAGCCCGGTGGGGTCGACGGCGTCGACGGCGACCAGCGACAGCGCAGCGTGGTCCAGGGTGCGGGCCTCGAGCAGGGCGGTCAGCAGCTCCGGGCGGACCAGCGGCACGTCGCCGGACAGGACGAGGAGCTCCTCCACGCCCGGGGGGAGCACGGCCAGGGCCGCCCGGAGCGCGTCGCCGGTCCCGCGCGGCTCGTCCTGGAGCGCGGTGTCCGCCGCGTCCGCGACTGCGTCGCGCACGGCCTCGGTGACCGGGGAGTAGACGACCAGCGGGCGGCTGCCGGTGGCGGTGACCGCGGACTCGAGGACGTAGTCGATCATCCGCCGTCCGCACAGCGGGTGAAGGACCTTGGGCAGCCGGGAGCGCATGCGCGTGCCGAGCCCGGCCGCGAGCACGACGGCGACCGTCCGCCGTTCCGGCGACTCGGGATCTGCTGGGGTCACGGGGTGGGGCGCCGGGCCGGTCGCGCCCCACCCGCCGCAGGTGGTGCGGCGGCGCGTTTGCCCTTGGGGGTCGAATGGGTTGTCATCAGCGGCGCCGCCGATTCTGCGGAAGGTCGGGCCGGAGTGTCAACCGCGCCCCCGGCCGCGCCCCCGCGCCGTCGCGGTCGCGGCCCCGTCGGTGGTCCCGCGCGCGGTCACGCGCCCCGTCCCGTTCATCGGGCGTGGCGGCGCGCGATCGCCTCGATCTCCACCCGGCCGGCCTTGGGCAGAGCGGCGACCTCGACCGTGGACCGGGCGGGCGGCGGGTCCGGGACGTAGCGGCCGTACACGGCGTTGACGGCCGCGAAGTCCGCCATGTCGGCGAGGAAGATCGTGGTCTTCACGACGTCCGCGAGCGTCAGGCCCGCGGCATCGAGGACGGCGCCCAGGTTGCGCATCGCGCGGTCCGCCTGGCCCTCCACGCCCTCGACCAGCTCGCCGGTCGCGGGATCGAGGCCCAGCTGCCCGCTGCAGAACACGAGGTCGCCGCTGGCGATCGCCTGGCTGTAGGGGCCGATGGCGCCCGGGGCGCCGGTGGTGGAGATGGCCTGGCGGTTCATGGCTGCCTCCGCGGGTCGTGGGTTCGGGCAAGGATCCGGGCCGCCGCGACGAACGGCTCGCGAGGCCCCGGGCTGGGCAGGTCGCCGGCGGCGATGGCCGAGCGGAGCGTCTCCGCGGCCGCCGACGCCTCGGCGAATGAAGGATAGAGCGCCCAGTGCGTCGGGCCGGAGCCCGACAGGCCGACGGGCCGGCCGAGCAGCCGGAGCAGCGCCCGCCGGAACGGGACGAGCGCCGGCCCCACGACCGCGGCGGCGGGCGCCAGGTCGTTGGCGGCGGCCAGCACGGAGGCTCGGGCCAGCAGGTCCGCGAGCCCGAGGCCTCGCCGCAGCTCCTCGGCGAGGTGGACCGAGGCCATCCGTGCCGCGCCTCCCATG
>CAYJOH010000241.1:2331-4648 GCA_964371685.1 uncultured Anaerolineaceae bacterium | reverse complement strand
TACACCGACGCCGACTACGAGCTGGCCAAGGCCGAGCCCGTGATCCTCGCCTCCCAGGCCGCCGACCAGTGGCGCGCGCCGCACTTCGTGTGGCAGGTGCGAGACGAGCTGGGCGAGATCCTGTGCGGGTCCAGCCAGTGCGAGACGATCGACACCGGTGGCTACCAGGTGATCACGACCCTCGACTACAAGATGCAGCGCATCGTCGAGAAGTGGGTCTGGGCGGCCGCGATCGCCCCCAACGCCAAGGACCCCAACGCCGTCCTGACCGCGCGCCAGATCCCGAAGCGCGAGTGGGGATGGATCAAGGGCCTGCGGGGACACAACATCCACAACGCGGCCGCGGCGGTCACGGACTACCGGACCGGCGAGATCCTCGCCTATGCCGGGTCGGCATCGTACACGGGCAAGGGCAGCAAGAAGCTCCAGCCCCAGTTCGACGTCCTGTCGGACGGGTGGCGCCAGCCCGGCTCCTCGATCAAGCCGCTCGTGTACCTGATCGGGATCGAGGACCGCACGATGACCGCGGCCACGCTGTTCATGGACGTCGTCGCCAACTTCGCCCCGAGCGGGGCCAAGGCGTACACGCCGACCCAGGCCGACCGCCTCGAGCGCGGGCCGGTCCGGCTCCGGAACGCCCTCCAGTTCTCGCTCAACATCCCGGCCCTCAAGGCGGGCTTCATCAATGGCCTGGAGCACCAGTTCCAGCGGATGAAGGACTTCGGCCTCAGCTACCCCGCCGGGGCCGTCGCGGTGGCGTCCGAGAGCATCGGCACGATCGAGATCCACCCCATCGACCTGATCAGCGCCTACGGCACGATCGGCAACGGCGGGGTGCTCGTGCCACATCACACCATCCAGCGCGTGCTCGACGCCGATGGCAAGCAGATCTGGCCGGCGACGAACGCCAAGACCGCCGGCGTCCGGGTCGTGTCCAAGCAGGCGGCGTACATCATCACGGACATCCTCGCGGGCAACTCGAAGCCGGACATCAACCCGTTCTGGGGCAAGTGGCGGGTCACCGACGGCATCGGCAGCAGCAAGGCGCGGCCGGCGGCCTACAAGACGGGCACCACCAACGACAACCGCGACGTGCATGCCTACGGCTACCTCGCCGCGCCGTCCAAGGCGAACCTGCCGGCGCTGGTCGCCGGCGTCTGGATGGGCAACTCGGACAACTCCCCCAACGACGGCAAGCTGTCGCTCGACACGTCGGCGCCACTGTGGTCCGCCATCCTGTCCGAGGTGTCCAAGGACCTGCCGATCGAAGGCTTCGAGCGCCTCAAGCCCAAGGGCCTCGACACGGCGACGGTGGACGCGTTCACGGGGATGAAGCCCGGGCCGTCCACCCGCAAGACCGTCAAGGAGCTGTTCCTGCCGGGTACGGCCCCCACGCGGGCCGCCGACGTCACGGTGACGGTGGACGTCGACGAGGCGACCGGCCTGCTGTGGCAGGAGGGATGCGTCGGGCCGATGGTCAGCCGGGCGTTCCTCGACTTCAGCGGCGTCGAGAGCTCGTTCCGCAACTGGCAGAAGGCGAACATCAACTGGCAGAAGCGCGCCGCGCGCGGGCCCGGCGTCGCGGGCGGGCCGGAGCGCACGCGGACGGCCTACTTCTACGGCGGTGGGTTCTACCCGTTCGGTCGCACGTGGGGTGGCACCTTCCCGCCGACCAAGACCTGCCCGATCGCGGAGCCCTCGCCCAGCATCTGCATCCCGACCGACCCGTTCTCGCCCTGCCCGTCGATCGAGCCGCCGGTCAACCCGGGGGTCGGACCGGGTAACGGCAAGACGCCCAAGCCCAAGCCCTGACCCAGGGCGCCGTCAGAGGCGCACGATGGTGGCGCCGTCGCCGCCCTCGCCGCGCTCGCCGGGCCTGAACGACCGCACCAGGGGGTGCGAGCCCGCCTGGGTGCGCACGGCGTCGCGCAGCGCTCCCGTGCCCAGGCCGTGGACGATCGTGACCTGCTCCAGCCCGGCCAGCGAGGCGTCGTCGAGGTAGCGCGACAGGGCGTCGAGGGCCTCGTCCACCCGGGCGCCGCGCAGGTCCAGCGATGACGCAACGGTCCGCGCCCGCGACAGCTGGAGCGCCCCGATCCCGGATCCCGTGTCCGCCCGGCCCGGCGCCGTCCCGCGCCCGGATGACCGGTCCGGCGTCCCGTCCCCGGCGCCCGCGCCGCCCACGGCCGGCTCCAGGTCGTCAACAGCCACCGAGACGCGCATCCCGCCCGCCTCGAGGGTCGCGCGCGTGCCGCCCTTCTCGAGCGCCGCGATCCGGCCCTCCCAGCCTCCCGTCCGGCTCCGCGCGCGCTCGCCA
>CAYJOH010000241.1:0-2321 GCA_964371685.1 uncultured Anaerolineaceae bacterium | reverse complement strand
CCCCCCCCGCCGCGGGCCGCCCCCCCCCCCCGCCGCGCGGGCGCGGGGGGGGGGCGCCCCCCCCCCCCGGCCGGGGCGCGGCCGGCTCGCGGCGCTCGGCCCGTCGCGGCTCCGGCAGCCGTTCCAGGGTGCCCTCGGCGCGGGCCAGGACGGCATCGATCGCGGGGGCCGTCACCGTCTCGCGCTCGAGGCGCCGGCGCAGCCCGGCCACGTCCTGCCGCAGGTCGTCCACCAGCCGCTCGGCTTCCTCGCGCGCGGCGCGGACGGCCTCGTCCCGCTCGCGCCGGGTACGGCGGCGCTCCTCGTCGGCCGCGCGCAGGGCCTCCGCGGCCCTGGCGTCGGCGATCCGGGCCCGCTCCACGGCCTCGGCGATCTCGCCCTCCTGCCGGCGGATCGAGGCGAGCGTGGATTCGAACGCCTGCTGGTTGTCGGTCAGGCGGCTGCGCGCGTCGGCGACGATGGCCCCGGGAAGGCCGAGGCGCTCGGCGATCGCGAATGCCTGGCTGCCGCCCGGCAGGCCGATCGTGAGCCGGTAGGTGGGCGACAGCGTCTCGAGGTCGAACTCGACCGAGGCGTTGCGCGCCGCCGGCGTCTCGTGGGCGTAGACCTTGAGCTCCGCGTAGTGGGTCGTGGCGGCGACCAGCGCCTGCGACCGGATGAAGTGGTCGAGCAGCGCCTGGGCCAGCGCCGAGCCCTCGGTGGGGTCCGTCCCGGCGCCCAGCTCGTCGAGCAGCACGAGCGTGCCGGGACCGGCGTGCTCGACGATCCGGATGATCGACCGGAGGTGCCCCGAGAACGTGGACAGCGACTGGGCGATGGACTGCTCGTCGCCGATGTCGGCGAACACGTCGCGGAACACCGGCAGGCGCGACCCGGCGGCGGCGGGGATGTGCAGCCCCGCCTGGTGCATGAGCGCGAGCAGGCCGAGCGTCCGGAGCGTGACGGTCTTGCCACCGGTGTTGGGCCCCGTGATCACGAGCGCGGTGTAGCCGTCGCCCAGGCGGACGTCGATCGGCACGACGTGGCCGGTGAGTCCCGGGTGCCGGGCGGACAGCAGCACGACCTCGGGCCGGTCCGCGAGCTCGGGGCGGACGCCGTCCATCTCCGCCGCCAGTTGCGCCTTCGCCGTCCACAGGTCGAACTGGGCGAGCGCGTCGAGCGTCTCGGACAGGAGCGTCGCGTTGGCCCCCACCAGCGCGGACAGCTCGTCGAGGATCCGCCCCTCCTCCTCCTCCACGGCGGATTGCGCCTCGCGCCACGCGTTGCCCAGCTCGACGATGACGAGGGGCTCCACGAACAGCGTCTGGCCGCTGCCCGAGGCGTCGTGGACGATGCCCTTGACGCGGCTGCGCGCCTCCGCCCGGATCGGGACGACGTAGCGCCCGTTGCGCAGCGTGACGATCGGCTCCTGGAGCGCCCCGCCGAGCTCCGACCCGACCAGCGAGTCGAGCCGCCGGCGAAGCCGGTCATACGCGATGCGCACGGCGGCCCGCAGGGGCCCCAGCCGCGGCGACGCGGTGTCGAGCAGCTCCCCCACCGGGTCGAAGCTGCGGGCGAGCGTGCTGCGCAGGGCGGGCAGCGGGTGCACGCGCCGGCCCACGTCGCGGAGCAGCGGGCGCCGCTCGTCGGCGAGCGAGGTGGCCAGCCGGGAAGCGGCGTCCAGCGTCTCGGCGATCTCGAGGAACTGCTGCGGGTCGAGCCGCCCGCCGCGCACCGCCCGGCCGACCCACGGCTCGATGTCGTGAGCGGCGCCGATGCCGACCCCGGGCCGCTCCTGGAGCAGCTGGCGGGCCTGGTCGGTCTCGTCCAGCCCGCGGACGACGAGGACGGGGTCCGCAGACGGCACCAGCGCCTCGGCCAGCCGGCGCGACGGGGGGAACGACGTCCGCTCAGCGAGGCGCTCCCGGACGGCCGGGAACTCCAGCAGGGCGACCGACCGGGCGTCCATCGTCAGCCGCGGGTCCGCGGCCGGGAGCTTCCAGCGCGCGCGGCACCGGGGCGGGACAGCGAGGGGCTCGCCGGGTCGATGAACCGCCACGGGACGCCGGTCCAGGGCTCGCCCGCGTACGCGATCCCGATCCGCGGCGTGCTCTCCACGGCCGGCGCCGGCTCGCCGGCGGGCGCGACCTCGAGGCGCACGGGCGACGCCGGGTCGCACAGGTCGAGGCCGGTGTGGGAGCGGTCCAGCTCGAAGGCCGCGGCCACGAGCCCGGGCCCGGCCGCGAGCCGGTGGTCCGGGACCCGCACGTGCGCCCGCCGCCCACGCTCGCGCGCCTCGCGCATGCGGGCGGCGCCGGACAGCGGCTCGCCGGCGCGGCTGG
>CAYJOH010000240.1:3512-4648 GCA_964371685.1 uncultured Anaerolineaceae bacterium | reverse complement strand
GACTGGGAGCGCTGGCTGGAGCTGTGCGCCCGGATCGACGGCTTCCCGCGCCACCTCTCGATCCACTCGGGGGGCATGCTCGTGACCGCCGCCCCGCTCATCGACATCGCCCCCATCGAGCGGGCGACGATGAAGGACCGCGTCGTCGTCCAGTACGACAAGCGCGACGTCGAGACGATGAAGCTGATCAAGCTCGACCTGCTGGGGCTGGGCATGCTGGCCGCCATCGACGAGACGCTCCAGCTCATCGAGCACGACTGCGCGGTGTGCATCGACCTCGACCGGATCCCCGAGGACATCGGCGAGGTGTTCGAGATGCTCCAGGCCGCCGACACGGTGGGCGTGTTCCAGGTCGAGAGCCGGGCGCAGATGCAGACGCTGCCCAAGTCGCGGCCGCGGAACCTGGACGACCTGGTCGTGGAGGTGGCGATCATCCGCCCGGGCCCGATCCAGGGCAACGCCGTCCACCCCTACCTGCGCCGCAAGCAGGGCCTGGAGCCGGTCGCGTACCTGCACCCCAGCCTGGAGCCGATCCTCCACGACAGCCTGGGCGTGATCCTGTACCAGGAGCAGGTGATGAAGATCGCGATCGACGTCGCGGGGTTCACGCCGGCGGGCTCCGACGGGTTCCGGCGCGCGATGGGGACGTGGCGCTCCACGCGCGAGATGGAGAAGCTCCACGAGCAGTTCGTCGAGGGCTGCATCCGCGTCCAGGGCATGCCCCGCGACGACGCCGAGGAGCTGTTCCGCCAGTGCGCCGCGTTCGCCAGCTTCGGCTTCGCGAAGTCGCACGCCGCCGCGTTCGCCCGGACCGCCTACGAATCGAGCTTCCTCAAGCTGTTCTACCCGGCCCAGTTCGTCACCGGCCTCGTCAACGCCCAGCCGATGGGCTTCTACCCGGTGGAGGTGCTCATCAACGACGCGAAGCGCCACGGCGTGGCGGTGCTGCCGGTGGACGTCAACCGGAGCTCGTACCGGACGACGACCGAGTGGGTGGGGCGCCCGGGATGGGCGCTGGCGGGCGCCGCGGGCGACGACGGGTCGCACGACGCCGATCCGGGCGAGCCGCTGCCGGACGGCTGCGGGATCGAGGCCCGGCCGGCGCCCGTGCGCTCGCCCGCGTGCATGGTCCCGGG
>CAYJOH010000240.1:0-3502 GCA_964371685.1 uncultured Anaerolineaceae bacterium | reverse complement strand
GCGCGGCCTCGCGCGAGCGGTGGGCGGCGGAGTCGATGACGGGCTGGGGGATCCGCCTGGGCCTGCACCTGGTCAAGGGGATCGGCGAGGAGCAGCGGCCGCGGCTGGACGCGGAGCTGGCACGGGGCCCGTACACGAGCCTCGCGGACGTCGTGGAGCGCACGGGCCTGTCCGAGGAGGTCGTGGAGCGGCTGATCCGGGCGGGGGCGCTGGACTCGCTGGGACGGCCCCGGCGGGAGCTGCTGTGGCAGCTGCGCGAGGTGGCCGGGGCGGCGAAGGGACGCATGGACGGGAAGACGCGGGCGGCGAAGGGGATCACGCGCGCCGCGGGCCGGCCGATGGACCTGCGCCTGCCGGCGACCGAGGCGCCCGCCCTGCCGCCGATCACGGAGCCGGAGCGGCTGGGAGACGCCTACGCGGTAGTGGGGCTCGACGCCCGGCGGCAGGCGGTGGCCCTGTTCCGGGACGCGCTCGACCGGCTGGGCGCGGTGACCAACGCGGCGCTCTCCGAGCGGCGACCGGGCCGGGTGCGGATCGGCGGGCTGGTCGTCACGCGCCAGCACCCGATGACGGCCCGCGGGACGGTGTTCCTGGCCCTCGAGGACGAGACCGGCATGGTCAACGTCACGCTCTGGCCGGACACGTGGCAGCGGCTGCGCTCGGTCGTGCGGCGCAACGCGCTGCTGCTCGTGGACGGCGACCTCCAGCGGGAGGGGGACGTGGTCAACGTCGTCGCGAGCGAGGTGGTGTCGCTGGTCGAGGCGGCGGGGTCGGCCGGCGGCCCGGCGTCACCGCTGGGCGTGAAGGCGATCGGGCAGGCGGGGCTGCGGCGCCTGGCGTAGCCCGACGCCGCGCGCGCTCGGCCGGCCTCGGATGTCGGCGTCGGCGCGCTCAGCGGGTCCAAGCTGCCGGCGTCGCGCCGGCGTCGAGCTCGCTCAGCGGGTCCGCGAGCCGGCCTTCGCCGCCGCGGGCCGCGCCTTCTGCTTCGGCTGTGCCTTGGTGGGCCGGCGGCCGCGGTTCGGGTTGGCCATGTTGAGGAACCGCTTGTACCAGGCGGCGGCCGAGGCGAACAGCATCGCCCCCAGCGGGCCCATCGCCACCGCGTTGAGCACGTACACGTCCACCGGGTTGTTGCCGATGAGGAGCCGCCCGGCGGGGCTGGCCAGGACCACGCCATAGCACACGGCG
Source organism: uncultured Anaerolineaceae bacterium (assembly GCA_964371685.1). Taxonomy (GTDB): domain Bacteria; phylum Chloroflexota; class Limnocylindria; order Limnocylindrales; family CSP1-4; genus CAIXZV01. Next base: position 2,314 of record CAYJOH010000240.1, on the reverse strand, counting down.
GCGACGATGCCGTACACCAGGCCGCCCAGCCAGCTCGCGCGCTGGGCCGTGAACCCGACGAGGAACGCGCCGGCGGCCGGCGGGGGCGCCACGAACAGGCTGATCACCAGGTACGAGATGTTCGAGACGCTGCCGATCTCCTTGCCCGCCAGCGGGTCCGACAGCGAGAAGTCCAGCGACGCGGCGATCTCGTTGGTGGACGAGATGAACGCGGCGGTGGCGACGATCGCGACGGCGCTCGAGACCAGCACTGCCCAGTGGGTGACGACCTTCGGCAGCGCCTGCAGGTCGGCGCGCAGGTCCACGGGTCGGAAGCTGCCCCGGAACGAGTTCATGAGGCCGGGCCGCTCGGGCGGGGCGGAGGGCGCCTTTGCGACGTCGCGCGAGATGACGTTGGGGACCGGCGCGCCGTCGTCCTCGGCGGTCGCGAGGGCGGCCTGCTCGGCGCGGTGTCGGCGGCGGGCCTCGGTGCGGTCGGTGTGCTTGGCGCGAGCCAAGGGATCCTCCTGTCGTCGGGGGCCGCGCCCGCGGGACGGGATGCGCGGCGCGGCCGGAGCATGGTATCCGGTCCCCGCCTCGGGGGCGCGCGCGTCGCGCCGCGGAGAGCGGTTGCCGGCGTGGTCGCGCGCGGGATTCGCTGTCCTGCGCGCCCCCGACCGGGCGACGGGCCGGCGATGAGTGGCACGTAAGTGGCGGCCGGTACGATGCGCCCGCTCTCCCCGCCGTGGCCTGCCCACCCGCCGCCGATGTCTCCCGCCCGGAGGTCCTCGATGGCGCGTGTCCGGCTCGCGGCGTACGCCGTGCTCATCCTCGTCCTGGCATTCGGGTCGGTCGCCGGCCCGGCACCCGGCGCCGCGGTTCGCCTCGCGGCCGGCCAGCTGGTCGCCGTGGCCTGGCCGGCGTCGTCCGGCCTGCTCGTGGCGGAGGTGGTGACGGGCGGGGCCTCCGCCTCGGACGAGTACATCGAGATCACCAACGCCGCCTCGGCGGCGTTGGACCTCGCGGGCATCGAGGTCGTGTACGTCACCAGCTCCGGGGCGACGGTCACGCGCAAGGCGACGTGGCCCTCGTCGCTGCTGCTGGAGCCGGGCCGGCACGTGCTGCTCGCCAACGCGCTGGGCGTCCACGCGGCCACGGCCGACGCGACGTACTCGGGCGGGTTGGCGGCGACCGGCGGATCCGTCGCGCTGCGGGTCGTGGGCGGGGAGACGATCGATGCCGTCGGCTGGGGCGACGCGGTCAACGCGTTCGTCGAGGGAACCGCGGTCGGGGCGCCCGCCGCGGGCAGCTCGATCGAGCGGCGCCCGGGCGGCGCCGGCGGCAACGTGATCGACACCAACGAGAACTCGGCGGACTTCGCGTTCAACGCGACGCCGATCGCGCACAACCTCGCGTCCGACCCGACGCCCGCGTCGCCCACGCCCACGCCCACGCCGTCGCTCACGCCCACGCCAACGCCGGCGGCTACGCCCACGGCAATGCCCACGCCGACCCCCGCTCCCCCGACGCCGACCCCGACCCCGACGCTTCCGCCGACGCCGTCTCCCGCGCCGAGTCCCACGCCGACCCCGACCCCCGCTCCGACGCCGACGCCAGAGCCATCGCCCACACTGACCCCAACCCCGGCTCCAACGCCCACGCCCACGCCCACACCCACACCGTCGCCCGCGCCCACAGCGATGCCGACGCCAGCTCCCACGCCCAGCGCTGCGCCATCGGCCACGCCTGCGCCGACGGCCACGCCGACGCTGCCGCCCGCGATGCCGATCGCGGCGGTCCGTGCGCTGCCGGACGACACGCCGGTCGTCGTCGAAGGCGTGCTCACGACCGCCCTCGGCGCGCTCGAGGACGGCCGGAGCGGGTTCATCCAGGACGCCACGGGCGGCATCGCCCTCTACCTCGACGCGGGGTTCGCGCTCGCCATGCCGGCCGGCAGCCGCGTCCTGGTCACGGGGATCATGGACAGCCGCTACGCCCAGCGGACGGTGCGGGTCGACCGGGCGGACGTGGTGCTGCTGGCTCCGGACGCGCTGCCGGTCCCGTCGGTCGCCGAGACCGGTGCGGCGGGCGAGCCGCTCGAGGGTATCCGCCTGGAGCTCGCCGGCCTTGTCACGGAGGCGCCAAGCGCCCTGTCCGACGGGCTCGGCCTGATGATCGACGACGGCTCCGGCCCGGTGCGGGTGATCGTCGGTGTCGACGCGCTCGGTGCCTCGATGCCCGCAGCCGGCGACGCCGTGATCGCCCGTGGACCGCTCGGGCAGCGCGACAGCGGCGGGACCGGGCTGGCCGGGTACCGCCTCCACGCCACGCTGGC
>CAYJOH010000239.1:0-4659 GCA_964371685.1 uncultured Anaerolineaceae bacterium | reverse complement strand
ACCAGTTGTTGTGCTTGCCCGACCCGTTGATGCCGGCGAACGGCTTCTCGTGGATCAGGAACATCAGCCCGTGCTGGGGCGCCAGCCGCCGCATCGTGCTCATCACGACCATGTTGTGGTCGGATCCGACCGAGGTGGGCTCGTAGACCGGCGCCATCTCGAACTGGCCGGGGGCCACCTCGTTGTGGCGCGTCTTGGCCGGGATCCCCAGCCGCCACAGCTCCCGGTCGAGGTCCATCATGAACGCCAGGATCCGCTCCCGGATCGGGCCGAAGTACTGGTCCTCGAGCTCCTGGCCCTTGGGCGGCGGGGCGCCGAACAGCGTCCGGCCGGTGAGGATGAGGTCCGGCCGATGCTCCGCCAGCCGGCGGTCGACCAGGAAGTACTCCTGCTCGGGCCCGATGCTCGTGAACACCCGCGTCGCCGTCGCGTTGCCGAACCAGCGCAGCACGCGCAGCGCCTGCCGGCCCAGGGCCTCCTGGGAGCGGAGCAGCGGGATCTTGTGGTCCAGCGCCTCGCCGGTGAACGAGACGTAGGCGGTCGGGATCGTGAGCGTGACGCCGTTGGGCTCGACCTGCAGGAAGATCGGCGACGTCACGTCCCACGCCGTGTAGCCGCGGGCCTCGAACGTCGCGCGGATGCCGCCCGACGGGAACGAGCTCGCGTCGGGCTCGCCCTGGATCAGGTTCTTGCCGGAGAACTCGGCCAGCGTGCGGCCGTCAGCGGTCGGGGCCAGGAACGAGTCGTGCTTCTCGGCCGTGGACCCGGTCATCGGCACGAACCAGTGCGTGTAGTGGGTCGCGCCGTGGGCCATCGCCCACTCCTTGACCCCGTGCGCGACGGCGTCCGCGATGATCTCGTCGAACGGCTCGAGGCCGGCGATCGTGCGCTGGAGCCGCCGGAAGATCGGCTTGGGCAGGTACTGCCGCTGGGCGCCCTCGTGGAACACGTACTGGCCGTAGATGTCCTCGCCGGCATGCTCGAGGTACTTCTGCGTGCCGGCGACCCGGTGGCTTGCGATCGCGGCGATGGCGGCGGAGCGTGTCATGGGACTCCTGCTGAACGGGCGGTGAAGGGGCGGTGGCGTTGGGGCTCGGGCCGGGCGTTGGGACCGGGCTAGAAGGCCTCGAGGTAGCGGTCCAGCTCCCACTGGGTGACCTGGGTCCGGTACTCGTCCCACTCGGCGCGCTTGGCGGACACGTAGTGCGAGAGCACGTGGTCGCCGAGGGCCTCGACGATGACGGGATCCTTCTCGAGCTCGTCGATGGCCTGGCCGAGCGTCCCGGGCAGCTCGCGGATGCCCTTCTCGGCGATCCGCGCGGCGTCCATCTCGAACAGCGACTCCTCGACCGGGTCGTGCAGCGTCAGGCCCCGCTCCACGCCGTCGAGGCCGGCCGCGATCATCGCGGCGAAGGCGAGGTAGGTGTTGGACGACGGGTCCGGGCAGCGGACCTCGCACCGGGTGCCCTCGATGGACTTGCCGGGCGAGATCATCGGCACCCGGATCAGCGCGGACCGGTTGGTCCGGCCCCAGGTGATGTAGGTGGGGGCCTCGTAGCCCGGGACGAGGCGCTTGTAGCTGTTCACCAGCGGCGCCAGGACCGCGATCATCCCGCGCGCATGGGCGAGGATGCCGGCCATGTACGACTTCGCGACGTCGGACAGGCCGTAGGGCGCGGTCGGGTCGGCGAAGGCGTTGCGTCCCTCGGCGATCGAGTACAGGCTCTGGTGGGTGTGCATGCCGGAGCCGTTGATGCCGTGGATGGGCTTGGGCATGAACGTCGCGTACAGGCCGTGCTGCTGCGCGACGGCCTTGAGCGCGAACTTGAACGTGATCGCGTTGTCCGCGGTCTTGAGCGCGTCCGCGTACTCGAAGTCGATCTCGTGCTGGCCCTCGGCCACCTCGTGGTGGGCGGCCTCCACGCTGATCCCGAACGCCTCGAGGGCGTCCACCATGTCCTGGCGGACCTCCTGGGCGAGGTCGGTGGAGAAGTCGAAGTAGCCGGCCTCGTCGTGCGGCAGCGGAGCGATCCGGCCCTCGTCGTCGCGGCGGAACAGGAAGAACTCGAGCTCCGGGCCGGTGTTCACGACGTACCCCAGGCGGCGGGCGCGGTCGACCTGGCGACGGAGGACGTAGCGCGGGTCGCCGGCGAACGGCTCGCCCCGGGGCGTGTACACGTCGCAGATCACCCGGGCGGTGCCGCGCGGGCCGCTGCCCGGCTGCCACGGGATCTCGTTGAAGGTCGCCATGTCCGGCTGCAGGTACTGGTCCGACTCGGCGATCCGGGTGAACCCCTCGATCGAGCTGCCGTCGAACCACGTGCCGTGGGCGACCGAGTCCTCGAGCCGGTGGATCGGGATCGTGACGGCCTTGACGACACCGAGGATGTCGGTGAACTGGAGCTGGACGAAGCGGATCCCGCTCGCCCGGGCGGCCTCGATCTTCTCGATCGCGTCGCTCGTCTCGGCGAGTACCAAGGCAGGGCCTCCCTGTGTCCGGAGCGGCGCCGGGTCCTCGGCCGGACCGGCCCGCGGATTGTGCGACCGGCACGAAGAACACGCCGGGCGCTCGGAGTTGGGCGCAGTCTACCGGGCGCAGGCCCGCAGTGGCGGGCGTGTCGCCGCGCTATCGAGGGCTAGGATTGTGCAGATTGCACGATTCGAACAGCCACCGAGAGGGCCAGGCGTAGGTCCGGATCGGCCAGGTCCCACGCCGTCAGCGCCTCCAGGTTGCGGACCCGGTACGCGAGGGTGTTGCGGTGGATTCCGAGCGCCCCGGCGGCCTCGCCGGCCGACCCGTGGTCGAGGACCGCCCGGAGGGTCGCCAGCCGCTCGCGCACGCTCGGCGGCCGCCCGACGAGCAGCGGCTCGAGCAGCGCGGTCGCCTGGAGCCGGTCGTCGGGCAGGTTGCCCAACGCGGCCAGCAGCCGGTAGGCGGGCAGCCGGTCCGCCCGGGCAACCCGGGGCGGCTCCGCGAGCCGCTCGACGGCCTCGAGCGTGGCCCGGGCTGCCGCCTCCTGCGGCGGTCGCGCGGACGGGTCCTCGAACGGCCGGGACAGGGCCACCGTCCGGCCCAGGAACTCCGCCACCCGCCCGGCGATCCGCACGCCGGCCGGGTCGCCGGGCTCGAGGGCCGCGATCGCCCGCAGCTCCACGCTCTCGCTCGTCCCGCGCAGCGACAGGCGGCGGGCCGCGAAACGGAAGCGCAGCTCCTGGCGCACCTCCTCGCGCGTCCGGTAGAGCGTGCCGGGATCGCCCTCGTGATGACCGAGGAAGCGGTACGTCTTGCACTCGATGAGCGTCGGTCCCTGGTTGGCTTGGGCGCGGCACACCGCTTCGCCGGCCGCTTCATACACCGCGATCACATCGCTGCCGTCCACGGCAATGCCCGGCATTTTGAAGATGGCCGCGCGCTCGGCAATCTCCGTGCTCTTTGTAGCGCGAGAGAGAGCCATCTCCGTGGCGTAGAGGTTGTTCTCACAGACGTAGACCACCGGCAGGTTCCAGATGGAAGCCAGGTTCAGCCCCTCCCAGAACGACCCGGAGTTCGATCCGCCATCGCCGAAGAAGCACACCGTCACCTGGCCGCTGTGGCGCAGTTGCGCGCTCAGCGCCGCCCCGGCGGCCATCGGAATGCCGGATCCGACAATGCCGTTCGTCCCCAGGAAGCCGTACTCGGGCGCATACATGTGCATGCTGCCGCCGCGCCCTCCGGAGCAGCCCGTGGCCTTGCCCCAAAGTTCGGCGAAGACCTCGCGCCCCGGGACGCCCTTGGCCAGCGCGTGCCCGTGTCCGCGGTGCGTGCTGTATACCAGGTCGGCCTTTTTGAGATGGGCGCAGACGCCGGCTCCTACAGCCTCCTCGCCCACGTAGAGGTGGACAAATCCGGGCAGGCGGCCGGCACGATAGAGTTCCTGCACCCTGAGTTCGAACTCACGCAACCGGACCATGGTGCGGTACAACTCAATCGCCGTCTGTTTATCAATCGTAGTTTCCGTTGCTCGCGGCATGCATACCCTCGTAGACAATGTTCACTCACGCAAGGAACTTCCGCGCTATCGGGCAAGATAACCTCCGTCGACCAGCAGCGAAACTCCGGTCACCATCGACGCTGCATCGGAGGCTAGAAACACGGCCGGTCCCACGATCTCCCATGCCTGTCCAATACGCCCCATGGGGATGTTCTCGGTCCAGGTCCGCATCAGCTTTTCCGAATTGAACTGCGGGTCGCGCATTACCTCTTCAAGACCCGGCGTCATGAACTGGCAGGGAGCCAGCGAATTCACCCGAATCCCACGGCCGGACCATTCCACCGCCAGTTGCCGTGTGAACGCATCCATTCCGCCCTTCGACGCGCAATAGATGGCGACCCCGCGCGGGAAACCGATGTGGCCGGCGATGGAAGAGATGTTGATGATGGAGCCTTTGCCCTGCTTTAACATTCTCCGCCCCGCCTGCTGGCAGCACAGGAATGCGCCCCGCAGGTTGATGTCGATAGCCCAGTCCCAGGTGCTCTGCCGGGTGTCTTCGGCCGGCTCATGCGGGGACACTCCGGCGCTGTTCACCAGGATGTCCACGCCTCCGAACCGGGCTTCCGCCGCCGCGAAGCCTGCCTCAATCTGCTCCGGATCGGCCACATCCATTTTGACGGGCAGGGAG
>CAYJOH010000238.1:0-4659 GCA_964371685.1 uncultured Anaerolineaceae bacterium | reverse complement strand
CATCACCTTGCCAAGGTGAGGGTCGCGGGTTCGAGTCCCGTCTTCCGCTCCATTTCTTTGCCCATACGATGATCGACTTCCGGCCCCGCTGCCCCTTCGTCTAGTGGTAGGACAGCGGACTTTGGATCCGTTAGCCGAGGTTCGAATCCTCGAGGGGCAGCCAACCTGGAGACATCGCCGGCGGGGCGTCGCCGGCACATCGGGCGACGTGGCGAAGTGGCCTAACGCGGGGGTCTGCAAAACCCTTATTCATCGGTTCGAATCCGATCGTCGCCTCCACCGAACGATGCTCAGAACGGGTCCTTCGGGACCCGTGTTCGCGTTCAGCGCGGCCTCGTGTCGCCCCTGCCACCGACGACAGCTCCGGCGAAGGTCGGTCGGCGGGCCGGGACTTGACATAGCGCCCGAGGATCGGCAGATGACGACCCCTTCCGCACGTCCCGTCCCGTCCCGCCTCGCGCCGTTCCTCGCACAGTGGGACTACATCACCGACGCCCTGTTCGGCAGGCTCGCGGGCCTGACCGACGAGGAACTGCTCTGGGAGCCCGGAAGGCCGGCGTGGACCGTGCGCATGGTCGACGGCCGACCGACGCCCGACGTCCAGCTGTGGCCGCCGGATGACGGGGCGGCACCGCCGCGGACCCTCGCCTGGACGCTTGGCCATCTCGGCGCCGGGTCGTTCACCCGGGCAGACTGGCTCGTCGGCAGCCACTCGATGCAGGACGGCGACCTGGAGTGGCCGATGACGGCCGACGCGAGCGTCGCGTTTGCGCGTGAGGGCCTGGCGACGTGGCGGGATGGCCTCGCACAGATGACGGACGAGGATCTCGACACCGTCGGGCGCAGCGCCTACCCCGGCGGCCTCGACCCGGAGCTGCCGCTCATCGAGATCGTCTGGTGGGTGAGCAAGGAGCTGCTGTTCCACGCCGGTGAGGCATGGTTCGTGCGCGACCTGTACGCCCATCGGTCGCCTGGCTGACTCACCTTCTCGAACGTCAGCCGCGACGCGTCGCACCGATCTGCGCGCGCACCGCGGGCTCGCTGGGCCCGCTTCTCGCTGGACCGGCGGCAACCGGCGGCCAGCCGCCTCGCGCGGTAGTGTGTGCGTCTCGCGATCGACCGCTTGGGGGAAGGGACAGCCGCATGGATGGCGCTATCTGGGGGTTCGTCGGCGTCGTCGTCGGCGGCCTGATCACCGGGCTCGTGACCATCACGGCAGAGCGCATGCGGGCCGATCGGGAGGTCGCCCTCGACTCGGCCCAGCGCCAGGATGCTCGTCGGCTCGCTCGCGACGGCTTCCAGCGCGAGAACCTCCTGGAGCTGCAGGTCAAGCTCGTCGACTGGCTCCGGGCGATGACCGAGATGTACCTGGCCGACCGGGACGCCATCCGGTCGACCGGCGCGGTCGACGTCGTCCCCGACGAGCTCTCGACCCGCGAGGCGACCACGACCCGGGAGCTCATGGTCCTGACGGATCGGGTGCTGGACGACGAGCTCCGGGCGCGCCTCGTCGCCCTGCGGGAGCTGTCCGCGCCCGCGACCATGGCCCGCACGGCACAGGATGTGGAGGCGGCGAACGCCGCGATCGTGCGAGCCGGATCAGAGGCGATCGACCACATCGGGCGCGTGCTGCGCACGGTCCTCTGAGCCACGGGCGACCCGGCACCCCGGGGTCGCGCCGTACGATGTCAACGGACGGCGAGCGTCCGCGCCGAGGTGGCGGAACCGGCAGACGCGGCGGTCTTAAACACCGCTGAGGGCAACCTCGTGAGGGTTCGAGCCCCTCCCTCGGCACCATCGGACGCGGGCGGCCGCAGCGGGCCAGCGGCTCCGGATCGGCAGCGCGAACCCGCGGCTCGCGGCCACTCGGCTGCTGAGTCAGATTGCATCCCATCGCGCAGGCAAGGCCGCACCCGGGCGCGCAACGGGGCTGCTTCTTGCGGGCGAGCGCCGGTTCTGACTCGCACCGTGAGTCCACGCGCCAGGGGTGCCGGAGCCAGGTGCGCCGGAGCCTGGCGCGACGAGGGCTGCCCGCGCCTCAGGGGAGCGCGGCGAGCACCGCCAGCAGCGCGCCCATCGCGAGCAGTGTCGCGAGGGTCCACGCCCGGATCGCCCAGTGATAGGTGTGCATGTCGCTCCCAGGACGCCGCCGACCGGGTGGTCGGTGTGCTCGTCCCGCACCCTGCGCCGGGGCGGCCGGGCGGGCAACGGTCCGCAGGTCGTCGAATCGGGGGGCCGTTGGGCCGGGGACCCGACCGCACCGCACCGGAGCGTGCGCCCCCGAGCGCTCGGGGACCTGCGGGATCAGCGACGGCGGCCGAACAGGCCCTTGCGCTCCTTCGGCGGATCGGCGGCGACCGCCGTGCCCGCGCCACCGAACACGATCGAGGCGAGCTTCCGCAGGTGCTCCGCCGGCGGGGACTTGGGGGCATTGCGCACGACGGGCACGCCCTCGTTGGCGGCCTTGAGATACACGAACGGGTCGTACGGCAGGACCGCGGTGATCTGGGCGCCCAGGGCATGCTCGATGTCGGCCCGCCGGAGCAGCTCGCGCGCGAACGCGTTGTTGAGCACGAACATCGTCGCGGCGCCCATCGCACCCGTCTCGGACAGCTGGTCCAGCAGCAGGTGCACGGCGTTGAGGGCGGGGATCTCGGGCAGCACCGGGACGATCACGATGTCCGACCGGCTGAACAGGGCGAGCATCCGGTCGTCCAGCGCGGTGCCCGCGTCCACGACGACGAGCTGGTAGGCCTCCAGGGCGCGCGCGATGATGAGGTCGACGTGCTCGCCCGTCACGCTGGCGGCAAACCCCGGCGTGGGCGGGGCCGCGAGCAGGTGGACGCCGCTGGCGTGGTGGACGGCGTAGGTCCGGAACAGCTCGACCTCATGGAGCGCCGAGTCGTCGCGGATGAGCTCCAGCAGCGACTGCTTGGGCTGCAGGTTGAGGTGCGACGCCACCTGCCCGAAGGCGAGGTCGAAGTCGATCAGCAGCACGGCGTTGGGGTGTCGCTCGGCGGCCAGCAGGGCGAGGTTGGTGGCCACGGTCGTGGTGCCGACACCGCCCTTGGGGCTGAACACGGTGATCACGCGCCGGGACTGTGCGTCGCCGATGGATGCCGCCTGGTGCGCGGTGCCGCCCCGGGAACGCTGGAAGCGGAGCGACAGCGCCTCGATCCGGGCCTCCAGCTCCACCTGGTCGAACGGCTTGGTGATGATGTCGTCCGCGCCGGCCTCGAGCAGCGCGATGCGCTCGTCGAGGCTGTCTGAACCCGCGACCGCGAGCACGGGCACGGTCGCCGTCGCCTCGGCGCCGCGCAGCTCGGCGACGATCGCCGTGACCGTTGCGGGCGGCACCTCGTCGAGGACGATCAGGCTGTACCCGAGCGCCTGGCGGACGAGCTCCTCGGGCAGGGCGACCACGGTGACCCCGTGCCCCGGTCGTGCCAGCGCGACGGACAGCGCGTCCGCGGCGAGGCGGTCCGCCGCGAGGAGCAGGATCGAGAGCTGCACGGAACCCCCTGGGCTGGGCGTGGTCGACGGCGGAGAGCATACACAGGTCGCGCCCGGGACCCATCCGCCGCGAGGCGCCCGGCCGCAGCGACTCGCCCCGTGCGACTCGTGCTATCCTGCCGCGGTTCCTTTCGGCTCCGAACCGGTGCGTCCGGCAGCGGGGCACATCCCACAGGAAGGAGTCTTGCAGGCCGTGCGCCGCTATGAACTCATGCTCGTCCTCCGGCCGGATGCGCCGGACGACAAGGTCTCCGCGGTCATCGACCGCACCACCCGGTACGTCGTCGCCTCGGGCGGGCAGATCGTCAAGGTCGCGCCCTGGGGCCGTCGCCGCCTCGCGTACCCGATCGACCGCCACCGCGAGGGCTCGTACCACATCATCGTGTTCGAGTCCCCGGCCGAGGCGATCGCGGAGCTGGAGCGCAGCCTCCAGATCACCGAGGAGGTCCTCCGCTACCTCGTCACCCGCGCGGTCAAGCCGGTGAAGGTCCGCCGTGACGCGGCCGCCGCCGGCGAGGCCGAGGAGATCGACACCGAGCTCCCGCCCGTCGAGGACGAGGAGGAGGACCTGGACATCGCCGAGCGGATCGACGAGTCCGAGAGCGAGGCCGCACCCGCGGCCATCGACTGACGAGGGAGCCGCCCACATGGCGTCGTTGTCGAAGGTCTCGATCATCGGCAATCTCGGGCGCGATCCCGAGATGCGCTACACGCCGAACGGCCGTCCGGTGACGGAGTTCAGCGTCGCGGTCAACCAGAGCACGAAGAACCAGCAGACCGGCGAGTGGGTCGAGGCGACCGACTGGTTCCGGGTCACCGTGTGGGGCGATCGCGCCGAGCGGACCGCGGAGCAGCTGCGCAAGGGCACCCGCGTGTTCGTCGAGGGGCGGTTCCGCACCCGCGAGTACGAGGCCCGCGACGGACAGAAGCGCGTGTCGCTGGAGATCACCGCGGACAGCGTGATCAACCTCGACCCCCGCGCGCCCCGTGAAGGCGAGGGCGAGGGCGAGTTCGCTGCACCATCCGGCGGATTCAGCGGTGGTGGTGGCGGCGGTGGCGGCGGTGGCGGCGAGACCGTGCGCCCGACGCGTCCCTCGAGCGACGCCGACGACCTCGACGACCTCCCGTTCTGACGATCCTCCCGCG
>CAYJOH010000237.1:0-4663 GCA_964371685.1 uncultured Anaerolineaceae bacterium | reverse complement strand
ACCAGCACGACCAGCGTGGACACGCCGCTCCAGGCCACCAGGCGCCAGCGGACGCGACGGATCAGGCGCGTCTCGTCGGCGAGCGTCGCGCGCTCCGCGTCGTCGTCGCGGGGGCGGGTCCGCGCCCCGTCAGGCATCGGCCAGCCGGTAGCCGACGCCGCGGACGGTCTCGATCTGGGCGCCCGCGGTCCCCAGCTTGGTCCGCAGGTAGTGCACGTAGGCATCCACGGCGTTGGGCGTGACCGCGACGCTGAACGGCCAGGCGAGGTCGAGCAGCTGGTCGCGGGTCAGCGTCTGCCCGGCGTGCCGGAGCAGCGCCTCGAGCAGCGAGAACTCGCGCGGCGAGAGGTCGACGTTGCGCCCCGACGCGGTCACGCGTCGGCTGGTCTCGTCGAGCGTGATCGCGCCCGCTTCGAGCCGCGGCTCGGCGCGCCGCGGCCCGGGCTCGGCGCGGCGGGCGAGCGCCCGGAGCCGCGCCGCGACCTCCTGGTACGCGAACGGCTTGACCACGTAGTCGTCCGCGCCGGCGTCGAGGCCCGTGACCCGGTCGGTCACCGTGTCGCGGGCGGTGAGCATGAGGATCGCGACGTCCACCCGGTCGCGGCGGAGGCGCCGCGCGACGTCCAGCCCGGACATGTCGGGCAGCCCGATGTCGAGGATCACGGCGTCGAGACCCTCGATCGCCACGGCCAGCTCGAGGCCCGTCGTGCCGTCGGCGGCGTGCTCGACGACGTGGCGGTCCTCCTCGAGCAGGCGCGTCAGCGCGCGGGCCAGGCGCTCGTCGTCCTCGACCAGCAGCAGGTGCATCGGTCCGTCCGGGTTCCTTCGCTCAGGGCACGACCGTCACGTCCGACGCCGTGCCCAGGGACGTCGAGCCCGAGTCCCCGCCGATCCGGAACCCGCCGGCGATGCGGAGGATCACGGTCTCACCGGCCTGGACGTCGGTCGCGGTGGCGTCGGACTGCTGATGGTACGTCGTGTCGTCGTCCAGCCCGACCGTGACCGTCTGTCCCGACTCGAGCTTGATCGTGACCGAATCGGCCGTCACGGAATCAACGGTCCCCTCGATCGCGAGGCCGCCGCCGATGCCGGTCCCGCCGGTCGTCCCGTTGCCAGGGCGGAAGCTGCCGTCGGGGAACCCGTCGCCGGACCGGAAGCTGGCGTTGGGCAGGCCGTCGAGGCCGGTCCCGCCGTCGATCACCGACACCGGGCCGCCGGTCCCGGTTGCCGGCGCCGTCACCCGGCCCGCGGCGAAGGCCACGCCCATCGCCGCGACCAGGAGCGCCGCGCCGAGGGCGAGGTTGACGGCCCGCGACGAGCCCGATGACCCCCGGACGGGGCGCGGGACGACCGGCACCGGGCTCGGGGGCACCGGCTCGGTGGGCAGCGGCGGCGCGGGTTCGGTGGGCAGCGGCGGCACCGGCTCGGTCGCCGGGGAATCGTACGGGGGCGTGGTCATCGGGAGGCTCCTATTCGTACCGCAGCGCGGTGATGGGGTCGAGGCGGGCGGCCTGCCGGGCGGGCCAGACGCCGAACACGATGCCGACGGCGAGGCTGAACAGCAGCGCCACGGCGAGGGTGGTGGGGCTGAACGCGAAGCTGATGCCGCCGATCCGGGCGATCAGCGCCGACACCCCGAGGCCCAGGGCGATGCCCAGGATCCCGCCCAGGCCGGACAGCGTCAGCGCCTCGATCAGGAACTGGAGCAGGATGTCGCGGCCACGCGCCCCGACGGCCTTGCGGATGCCGATCTCCCGGGTCCGCTCCCGGACGGAGACCAGCATGATGTTCATGATCCCGATGCCGCCCACCACCAGCGAGATCGACGCGATCCCGCCCAGCAGCAGGGTGAGGGTGCCGCTGATCGAGGAGGCGGTCTCCAGCAGCTGGGCCTGGTCGAAGATCGAGAAGTCGTCGTCATCGGCCGTGGCCAGGTCGTGGCGCGCCCGAAGCAGGGTCGTGATCTCGGACTGGACCGCGGTCATCAGGTTCTGCTCCGCGACGCTGACGCCGATCGTGCGCACGCCGTCGCCGCCGGTGAGGTACTTGTGCACGACTCCGATCGGGACCATGACCTGGTCGTCGGGGTCGGCGAACGTGGAGCCACCCTTGGGCTGGAGGATCCCGATCAGCTTGAACGGCAGCCCGCCGATCGTGATCTCGGTGCCCAGCGAGGTCTCGTCGAGCCCGAGGTCGTCGGCGGTCGTGGCGCCCAGCACGGCGACCCGCAGGTCGCGCTCCACGGCGACATCGGTGAGGAACGTGCCCTGCCACAGGTCGAAGGCGCGGACCGCGGCGTAGTCGGCGGTCGTGCCGATGATCGAGGTGGTCGTCGTCTCGCCGTCCGCGGCGACGACGGCCTGGGCCTGCGACTCGGGCGCGACCCCGGCGATCCCGTCGATGCCGGCCAGCGCCTCGGAGTCGCCGAGGGTCAGCGTCGATTCGGCGCCCCCGGCCGCCCCGGCGGCGCTGATCGTCAGCAGGTTGGTGCCCAGGCTCGACAGCCGCTCCGTGATGTTGGAGGTCGTCCCCTGCCCCACGCCGACCAGCGCGACGACGGAGGCGACGCCGATGATCACGCCCAGCATCGTGAGGGCGGCGCGCAGCCGGCCCGTGCGCAGGCGCGAGAACGCGAGTCGGACGAGGTCGACCAGGCTCATGCCACCAGCCTCCCGTCGCGGATGTGGACCTGGCGAGTGGCCGCCTCGGCCACCTCCTGGTCGTGGGTGATGAGCACGATCGTGCTGCCGGACCGGTTGAGCTCCCGGAACACCGCGAGCACGTCGTGCCCCGACGCCTGGTCGAGGTTGCCGGTGGGCTCGTCGGCGAGGATCAGCGCGGGGTCGCTGACCAGCGCCCGGGCCACGGCCACCCGCTGCTGCTGGCCGCCGGAGAGCTCCGATGGCTCGTGGCCCATCCGGTCGGCCAGCCCGAGGCGCTCCAGCGCCGCGCGCGCCCGGCGGATCCGGTCGGACCGCCCGACGCCCTGGTAGAGCAGGGGCGCCACCACGTTGTCGAGCGCGCTCGTCCGGGGCAGCAGGTTGTAGCTCTGGAACACGAAGCCGATGGTCTTGCTGCGGACGCGGGCGAGGCCGTCGTCGTCGAGGTCCTCGACCGGCGCGCCGGCCAGGTGGTAGGTCCCGGCCGTGGGCCGGTCCAGGCAGCCGATGATGTGCATCAGGGTGCTCTTGCCGGATCCCGACGGGCCGATGATCGCGACGAACTCGCCGGGCGCCACGTCGAGGTCGACGGACCGCAGGGCCTCGACGGCGACCGAGCCCATGTCGTACGTGCGGCCGATGCCGCGCAGGCTGATGATCGGGGTGGTCATGTGGGCGGTCCTCGGTCGCGTCAGGGGCGCTCGAAGCCGCCGCCGGGGAGCGCGACCCCGCCGCCGGTGCCCCGGATCACGGTCCCGCCGCTGTCACTGTCGGTGGTCGCGAGCCGGGAGCTGGCCGTGCCGGTGATGACGGTCTCGCCCTCGGCCAGGCCGGACTGGATCTCGGCCGTGGTGTTGGTCACGAGGCCCACGGTCACGTCCCTGGTGACCGGCTCCCCGTCCGCGCCGAGCACCTGGACGCGGTAGCTGCCCGCGGTCCCGCGCAGGGCCTCGGTGGGGACCGTGACCACGCCCGTCGCGGACGCCGTGACGATCGTGATGTCGGCGGTCATGCCGGCGCGCAGCGCGGTCGGGGCGCCGGTCAGCGTCACGGTGACGGGGTACGAGACCACGCCCGAGCCCGCGTCGCCGGCCGAGGGCGCGATCGCGGACACCGTGCCCTGGATCGTGGCGCCGATCGCATCCACCGCGATCGTCGCCTCCTGCCCGACCGACATCGCGCTGATGTCGCTCTCGACGACGTCGGCCGTGACCTCGTACGTCGCCGCGGCGATCGTGATCGCGGTGCCGGTGGCATCGAGACCCTCCGCGATGTTCACCGCGGTGACGGTGCCGTCGATCGGCGCGACCAGGGTCGCCAGGTCCAGCTGTGCCTCGAGGTCCGCGATCTCCTGCTCGGCCTGCCGCCGGCCGTTGACGGCGTTGTAGTAGTCGACCTTCGCCCGGCGCGTCGCCTCGGTCCCCGAGGCGTCGTCGAGCGTGGCCTTCGCCATCTTCTCCTGCAGCCTCGCCCCGGCCAGCGATGAACGCGCCATCACGAGCTGGCGGCTGACGTCGGCCGTGGAGGCCGTGGCCAGCACGTCGCCCGCCTTGACCGCCTGTCCGACCGCGACCGAGACCCCGGTCACGGTCCAGGTGCCGGAGCCCACGTTCGGCGTCGTGTCGCTGATCCGCTGGGGCGTGGCGCCGAAGCCCAGGGCGTAGGCATCCGTCGCGGCGATGGTGCCGGTCGCGGCGACCTCGTCGGTCACGTCGCCGGTCGCAGCCGTGGCGGTGAGGTACTCGGTGGCCGCCGTCGTGCTGCCGAACGGCAGGCTGCCACCGAGGGACAGGAACACGGCCACGCCGCCCGCGACGAGCAGGACGACGATGGCAGACAGCTTGAGCTTCATGGGCGCGGAGTCCCTCCATCGGATGTCGGCGACGCAGGGCACAGCCTCGGGCCCGCGCGTGAGAAGGGGATGAGAACGCGGGGAGCCCGGGCCGAATCGCCGGCCCGGGCTCCGTGGTGGACCGGCGGCCGTACCCGGGACCACCGGTCGG
>CAYJOH010000236.1:0-4679 GCA_964371685.1 uncultured Anaerolineaceae bacterium | reverse complement strand
CGCGCCATGTCGAACGTCTGGGCGCGGATGTTGATCGCCGGGACGGTGAACCCGGAGACCTCGCCCCGGGCCCGGGCCATGTACAGCTCCTGGATGCTCGCGGACCGGGCGCCCAGGGCCTGGCTCGCCTCCCACACGATCCAGCGGGCGGCCTCGGCCGTCGGGTCGTCGGCAGTGAACGCGGCCGTCCAGGCGAGGTCGGCGGCGGCCCCGGACCGGAACCTGGCCGCATCGTCGACCACGAGGCGGTCGCCGTCGACGCGGGCGGTCCCGGCGAGGTGGGCGAGGAGGTCGGGGACCGAGGTGGCGACGTGCGGCATGGCGGAGGGTCTCCTGTTCGTGTCGCGACTGATGGTAGCCGCGGACGGGCGGCGGCGGACGCGGCAACCCATGGTGCGGGCGTCGGCCGACCGTCGCGAGGATGCGCGAAACTCCCGTCGGGCGGACGGGCGCTTCGGCGGTGCGCCGGTGACGGAGAGGACCCCGCGGGCGGGCCGGTCGGCCCGCCGCAACGGGCCGGTTGACCGGGAGCGGCTAGAAGGGCTTCACCACCATCAGGAACACGATCACGATCACGAGCCCGCCGAGCAGCATCCCGCCCATCCGCACCCGGCGTGCGGTGGCGGGGACCTCCGGGTCGGGCGGGCTGCCGGGCGGCGGCGGCGCGGAGGTGAGCGCGACAAGCTTGCGCCCTGCGGGCGCCTGGATGGCGAACGAGTAGACGATCGCGATGACGTACAGCAAGATCGCCAGCTCGAGCCATCGGCGGCCGCCGGTGATGTTGGACAGGCCGCCCCGCTCGATGATCATCAGGACGCCGGTCACCGCCATGCTGAGCGCGAGCGGGGTGACCAGCTTGAGGTTCGCCGCGAGCTGGGTCCGCGCGTAGAAGTTCGCGTGCTGCGGCTCCTTGGCGACCATCGGACCCACGACCATCGAGGCGAAGCCGGGCCCGAATGCGACGATCGCACCCAGGACGTGGAGGAACAGCAGGATCGTGAACAGGCTCACCGGTGTCTCCTTGCCGGCCGCCGGTTCCCGGGCGGCACCAGCGCGGGATGCTAGCAGGCGTCGCGCCGGTCAGGAGGCCCGGATCCCGTCGCCGAGACGCCCGGCGCGACGGGCCTGCTCTCGCTCGTGCTCGATCGCTCGCCGGCCGGAGCGCGACGCGAGCTCGCCGGCGATGCCCCAGGCGAAGTGCTCGAACCGGTCGGCGGCCGCGTCCCAGGTCGCCAGCACGGCCGGCGGCAGGCGCTGGACGTGACCGTGCTCGTCGCGGGCGACCGGTCGCAGGTAGTGCGCGGCCAGGACCCGGAGACCGGACGGCGTCTCGCCCAGCGCGAGCACGACCCCGATCCGCGACAGCTCGTCGTCCGCGGCGGCCACCGGCGGCGCCGTGAGCCGCCGGAGCACCGTCTCGAGGCCGTCGCCGGTCGTCGTCGCCAGCATGCCGTAGCCCAGCGCGAGCGCCCGGATCGCGACCCGTGCACGGGCCCCCCAGGTGCCCGCCGGGCCGTCGTCGAAATCGGTCACGAGGACCGCGGTCGCGGCCGATGCCCGGGGCCGCGCGCCCGCATCGCCGGCCGGCGCGCGCTCCCGACGCCATCCGAGCTCCGTCGCCTCGGGCATCCACTCGAACTCCTCGTCCGCCCCGGCGAGGACGATGGGCCGGGCATCGGTGGGCAGGAGGTCCAGCAGCGCCGCCCGGACGGCGTCCCGGGCCGGGATCGGCGGACCGGCGACGAGCACCGGGACTCGCGCCTCCACGAGCAGCCACAGGAGCGACGCGAACTCCGCGTCCAGCACGCGCTGGTGCACGAGCGCGCGCAGCCGCGCCTCCGCCGGCCGGGCGTCGCCGTCGCGATCGTGCGTCACGTCGTCAGGCTACCGCCGGAGGACCGGTCGCGGCGGCGGGCGATCCGATCGATCAGCGGTAGAAGCCGGCGGCAGAGTAGACGAACGGCACGCCGTACAGCGCCTGGGCGGACTTGCCGCCCACGCGATCGATCTCGAGCCAGTCGTCGCCGCCCTCCCCGCAGGCACCTGCCGGGTACGCGTCGCCGGACACCGTCTGGACGACCCGGACCTTCGTGCCGAGGTAGGCGCGGGCGACGAGCTCGCCGGTGACGGACGGCGTCTTGCGCAGGCTCACCGCGTCGCACACGGCGATCAGGGTCCTGGTGGGTTCGGCCGACGCCTGCGAGGGGACGGTCGCCTCGGGTGACGGCGTGGTCGCGGGGGAGACCGTCGGCGCGACAGAGGATGGCGAGGGGGTGGCCGTGGGTGTCGACCCGCCGCACGCGGCGAGGCCCAGGGCCAGGAGGCCGGCGACGATCGTGCGGCGCGGCATTCCGACTCCCTCCGTGGACCGCCCAGCGATCCGGCCGGCCCGGATGTGTGGGCCGTACACGGGGATGCTACGCCTCCGCACCCGCCCCGAATCGGTCGTCGCGCAGCGCGGCGGGCCTCCGGCTCCGGGTGCGGGCGTGGCCAGGCTCGAGGCGTGCCCGCGTCAGGGTGGCGGCGCGTCTCCGCGATCGTCCCAGCGCCACCTCGCGTCGTCGTCCTCGCGGATCACCGTGCCGCGCTCCTGCTCGCGCGCCGCGGAGCCCCGGGCGCCGCCGCGCGTCCGGGCGCGGTACCCGCCCAGCCGCGAGGTCCGTGGCCAGCCCCGCCCGAGCACGATCAGGGCAACGCCCATGAGGACGAGCAGGACCGTGGTGAACAAGGCGGCTTCCATCGACCGGTCAGATGGTACCGGCCCGGGCCGTCCCGGGATGGGGCTACGACGGCTCCGTCCAGGGGTCCTCGACGGCGGGCTCTTCGAGGTGCAGCCAGCCCTGGCGCGCGGCGTACGTGACGGCGCGGGTGCGGTTGGGCACGCCGAGCTTGTGGAGGACCGCGGTCAGGTTGTTCTTCACCGTCTGGGAGCTGATGCCGAGCTCGTCCGCGATCTCGCGATTGCGCCGTCCGGCCGCCACGAGCCGCAGGATGTCCAGCTCGCGCGCCGACAGCGGGTTCGTCGGGGGCAGGTCCGCCTGCATGCTCACCCGGATCGTGTCGAGCATCCGCTCCAGGAGGTCCGGGCGGTCCCGGAGCTCGTCGCGGAGCGGGTCGTCGCCGTCCGCGACCCGGCGGATCACGTCCACCAGCTCGTCTGGCGCCGCCAGCTCGCCCACGTGCGCGGCGGCCCCGAGCTCGAGCGCGCCGACGAGGCTCGCATCGTCGTCGCCGCTGCCGAGGACCACGAGCGGCGAGCCCGGCGTCTCGCGTTGGAGCTGGCGGGTCGCCTCTGCGGCCTCGGGCAGCGCGATCGGGGCGTTGACGAGAATCACGTCGGGGGCCGCCTCGTCCACCACGACGATCGCCTCCTGGGGCCAGCGCACCTGGGCGACGATCTCGATATCCGGCGCGCGGTCGAGGACCTCGCGAACGCCGACCGCGAGCAGCCCGCGCGGCTCGACGACCATCAGGCGGATGGGCTGGGTGGGCGGACGGGGAACGGTCCGACTGTGCGGCATCCGGCACCTCCTGCGCAGGGAGCGAGCGCCGCCCGATCGTAGGCCGAACCGCGGCTCGGCGCATGCCCCGATCGGGCTGTCGCGACATGAACGATGGTCCCGCGAGGAGCGTCGCCTCGATTCCTGACACGCCCTGGCACCACGGCCGGGCAGAATACCCCGATGGACATCCTGCAGGCCGCGGGCGGACGTGCCCCATGACCCGGTTCGTCGTCGACGCCGGCGCCGTCCTCCACCTCGCCGGCACCGGGGTCGAGGTCTCCGGCGAGCACACGCTCCTCGCGCCCACGCTGCTGCGCTCCCAGGTGCTGTCGGCGCTGCACGAGGCCGTCCAGCGTGGCGACCTCCCGGCCGATGTCGCGCGCGACCGCCTCGCCCGCATCGGGCGGATGCCCATCCGGCTGCTCGGCGACGCCGTGCTCCGCCGCCGGGCGTGGGACCTCGCGGACCGGCTGGGCTGGGCCTCCACCTACGACGCCGAGTACGTCGCCCTCACCCAGCTGCAGGCCGATGCGCTCATCACCCTGGACCCGGACCTGGCGCGCCGCGTCGAAGGGATCGTGACCACCGCGTCGATCGACGCGCTGCGGTAGCACGACGGCACGCCACCATGCCGGACGCCGACATCGTCCCCGCCTCCCCCGACGCCTGGCCGGCGCTCGCCGAGCTGTTCTCCGCCGGCGGCGACCCGCGGTGGTGCTGGTGCCAGTTCTGGCGGAAGCCGGGTTCGAACTGGTCGAACACGACCCCGGACGACAACCGGGCGGACCTGCGGGCGCTGGTCGAGCGCGAGCCGGCACCCGGGCTGGTCGCGCTCCGCGACGCGAAGGCCGTGGGCTGGGTGGGGTTCGGACCGCGCGAGGCGTTCGGGCGCCTGGCCCGGTCGCGGACGATCCCGCAGCTCCCCGGCGACGGGGTGTGGGTCGTCAACTGCTTCGTCGTGGCGAGGACGGCGCGGCGGAGCGGCGTGGCGAGCGCCCTCCTGGAGGCCGCGGTCGCCTACGCCCGCGACCACGGGGCCCGGCTGATCGAGGGCTATCCCGTGTCGACCGGCGGCGAACGGATCTCGTCCGCGTCGGTGTACACGGGCACGGCCGCGATGTTCGAGCGTGCCGGGTTCACTGTCGCGGCGACCACGACCTCGAAGGCGTCGTCGGG
>CAYJOH010000235.1:2460-4681 GCA_964371685.1 uncultured Anaerolineaceae bacterium | reverse complement strand
TGGAGCTCGAAGACCGGCGGTTCGGCGTGCTCGCCTTCACCTGGGACGAGGCGCATGACCTGCCGTCCGACCGCCAGGCGTTCATCGGCGCGATGGCCCGGCTGATGGCGGGGGCGCTGGAACGCGCGCGCCTGTTCGACGCGGAGCGGGCCGCCCGCGAGCGCCTCAACGCACTGGCGGAGGCCGGCCGGGTGCTGAGCCTGTCGCTCGACTACGAGACCACGCTCCGCCGGCTCGCCGGGCTCGCGCTACCGCTGATCGGCGACGTGGGGATCGTGGACGTCGTCGAGGCCGGTGGCATCCGCCGCCTGGTGACGACCTCGCGACCGGAGCTGGCCGCGGCCGCATCGGTCATCGAGGCCCACCCGCTCGATGCCTCCGGCTCGGGACCGATGGCGTCGGTCCTGCGCAGCGGCGATCCGGCGGTGTTCAGGGTCGACGACGCGGCCATCCGGGCGGCCGCGCGCAGCCCCGAGCACGCGGCGGCGCTCGCGCAGCTCCAGGCGCGCTGGGCGCTCGTCACCCCGCTGCGGGTGCTCAACCGCACGACCGGCGTCCTGGCGTTCCTGCGCCACGCGGACCTGCCCTACGAAGCGGACGACATCGAGTTCGCGACCGAGCTCGGCGACCGCGCCGGCCGGGCGCTCGAGAACGCGCGCCTGCACACCCGGGTGGAGCAGCTGGCGGCCAGCGAGCGGCGCCGCGCGGGCGAGATGGAGGCGGTGGTCGCCTCCATCGGCGAGGGGATCCTGGTCGCGGACGGGGAGGGCGCCATCGCCTCCTCCAACGCCGCGGCCGTCCGGCTGCTGGGCGGGCCGGTGTCCACGCTTGACGGGCTCCTCGCCCGCCTCCTCGACCCGGATGGCGCGCGGCCGCGAGCCCTGGCCCCGGACCCCTCCGAGTATCGCCTGGCCGACCGCCCGACGGCCTGGGTCGAGGTCGCCGCGTACCCGGTGGCCGGGTCGGGCGAGCAGCAGGGCCGGTCCACGGTCGTGGTCTGCCGGGACGTGTCGGCGTTCCGCCAGGGGCAGGTCCTGCGCGAGGCGTTCCTCAGCCTCCTGTCGCACGAGCTGCGGACGCCCGTGACGACGATCTACGGCGGGTCGGCGGTGCTCGCGCGACCCGACAACCGGCTGGACCGCGAGACGCGCGACGAGATCCTCTCGGACATCGCCGGTGAGGCGGACCGCCTGTACCGCCTGGTCGAGGACCTGATGGTGCTGGCCCGCTTCGACGAGGGCATCGAGATCGGCACGGAGCCGGCGCTGCTCCAGCGCCTGGTGCCGTCCGTGGTGGAGCAGGAGCGGGGCCGCTGGCCGGCCACGACGTTCACGGTCGAGGCGCGCCCCGACCTGCCGGCCGTGGGTGGCGACGAGACGAGCATCACCCAGGTGACTCGGAACCTGCTGTCCAACGCCGCCAAGTACAGCGGGCTGGACGGCACGGTCAGCGTGATCATCGAGCCCGGAGACGACGGCGTCGTCGTCCGGGTGCGGGACAACGGGCCGGGGATCAACCCGGCCGAGGCCGAGGACCTGTTCAGTCCGTTCTACCGCTCGCCGACCACGTCGCGGATGGCGGCCGGCGCGGGCATCGGGCTGCACGTGTCACGCCGCCTGGTCGACGCGATGGGCGGCCGCATCTGGGCCAGGCGCCTCGACGACGGGGGCAGCGAGTTCGGCTACCAGCTTCCCCGCTACCGCGGCTTCCCGGACGACTGATCCGCGGGCGCGCCCATCGCGCGCGCCCGGGCCACCCGACACGCGCCGCAGCCACGACCCACGCGCCGCCGTCGATCGCGGGAGGCCGGTGACAGGCGGCTGCAATGCCCGGCCCACGGATGGGGGCGTGGACGTTGCCCCGACCCACATAGGGTGCCCTCCGTTCGCGAAGCGGACGAGAGATGGTCCGAGGTGCGGACCACTGAGCACACGTGGAGGCCGCATGAAGCGCATCACCGCGATCCTGCTGCTGACCGTGGCCGGACTCCTGGCCGCGTGCACCAGCCCAGCGTCGAGCCCGGGGGAGACGACGCCGCTCGAATCCTTCCCCGCCGTCTCGGCCGAGCCGTCGATGGACGCGTCGGCCGAGCCGTCGATGGACGCCTCGGCGTCGCCGACCACCATTCCGTGACGCGATGCGCGCCGGGCCCCCGGGCCCGGCGCGCCGGCGTTGGGGGCCCAATGGGCCCGCCCCCGAGGAGGGGGAGGATGGCGTTCGG
>CAYJOH010000235.1:410-2450 GCA_964371685.1 uncultured Anaerolineaceae bacterium | reverse complement strand
CCGGCCCCCCCCGCGCCGGCGTTCGGGCCCAATGGCCAGCCACCGAGGCGGTCCAGCATGACGAACCAATAACAACCCACGACCGAGCTCCGGGTGCCGCCCGCGACGCCGGTCGCGCCGGCGTCGGAGAGCGTGGTGCGCGAGCACCGCGTTGCCACGACGTCGCCCTCGGCATCGACCCTGGCCGCCCGCGTCGTAACGGTGCTGTTCGGGCTGGTCCAGCTGGTCATCGGCCTGCGGATCCTGCTGCTGTTGCTCGACGCGCGCGAGGGCAACGCCCTGGTCGCAGCGATCCTCGACCTCAGCCGGCCGCTCGTCGCCCCGTTCGAGGGGATCCTGCGCACGAACGCGCTCGAATCCGGGGGCTCGGTGCTGGACCTCGCGGCCGTCGTGGCCCTGGTCGGCTGGACGATCGTCGAGCTCGTGATCCTGGCCATCCTGCGGATCGGCCGCTCCGGCGACCGGGTCTGACCGTCATGCGGCTGTTAGCCGCAGCCGGCACCACGCGACGCCGCTGATCCCATCGCCCATCCATCGTCTCGGGCCAGGAGGTCCGCGTGAGACGAGACCTCATCCGGAAGGAGGACCACGTGAACATCATCGCCTGGCTGATTCTCGGCGCGATCGCCGGTTACCTCGCGGGCTATCTCGTGAAGGGCGACGAGGGCCTCGGGGTCATCGGTCACATCATCCTCGGCATCGTCGGCGCCCTGGTCGGTGGCTTCCTGGCCAGCGTCCTGTTCAACGTCAACCCGGTCGACGGCGCGTTCGACATCAGCTCGATCGTGACCGCCACCATTGGCGCGGTGCTGGTCGTGCTGATCGTGGGGGCCGTCACCGGCTCGCGTGCCGGCCGGGGCGTCGTCTAGGCGCCCTGACCGATCCAGCCCTGGGGGATCTCGCAACGGCGCCGGTCGCGGAGCGCGGCCGGCGCCGTCTTCGTGTGTGCGGGAGCCCAGCCCGCGACCCCCGTCGGCAGGGCGCACGGGCAGCCCGCCGCCGGGCGGAGGTGCGCGACGGACTGCAACGACCGCGCAACGCACCCCCCCTGCCCGCCCGCCCGCACGAAACCGCCGCCTGCGGATGCTGGGCGCACCGGTCCGGAGCCACTCCGGACGCCACAGGAGGTCGAACACCATGGACGACGCGAAGCGCACCTACCGCGAGGCGGAGGAGACCACCAAGGAAGCCTGGCGGAACCGCGACGGCGAGGACCTCGCCGACAAGGTCGGCAACCTCGGCGACGACATTCGCAAGGGGCTCGGCAACGCCGGCGACGAGGTCCGCGAGGGCCTCGACGAGGCCGGTGACCGGGTCGACGAGCGGGTCGACGAGCCGGCCCGCCGCTACTAGATCGCCTCTCGCAGGGGGGGGCGGCCGCCCCCCGCG
The DNA here is from genome assembly GCA_964371685.1 of uncultured Anaerolineaceae bacterium. Classification (GTDB taxonomy): domain Bacteria; phylum Chloroflexota; class Limnocylindria; order Limnocylindrales; family CSP1-4; genus CAIXZV01. The sequence continues at coordinate 1,061 of CAYJOH010000235.1, read as the reverse complement.
CCCCCCGGGCGGGCCCCGCCCCCCGCGGGCCCCCCTGACCGGTTCCTGGAGCTGCACGTGCACGACACCGTTCGTCGCGGACGCGTCCTCGCGAGCCGCGCCCACCGGCGCGACGGCATCCGCCGGCAGCAGGCCGCGAGGCGGGCAGACGCGTGGGCCCCGCGGACCTCGGCGTCCGAGGTCGTCGCCCACGAGCTGCGCACCCCGCTCACGTCGCTCCTGGTGGGTGGCGCGATGCTGGTGCGCGACGACCTGCGTGCGGACGTCCGCCGCGAGGTCGCGCTCGACGTCGCGGCCGAGGGCATCCGGCTGGCCGGCGTGATCGAGGACCTCCTGGCGCTCGTGACGGTCGACGAGCGGCCCGATGTCGCCGAGCCCCTGAGCATCCCCCACCTGCTCCGCGCCGAGATGGCGCGCGCAGCGGCCGCGGCGCCCGGGGTGACGTTCTGCCTGTACGCCGCCCCGGACGTCCCGGTCGTCGTCGCGGGCGAGGGGCCCGTCGTCCACCTCCTTCGGGACCTCCTGGTCCTCGCCCACTCGACAGCAGCGCCCGCTGGCTTCGTGGAGCTGGTGGCCGTGGACGCCGGCGGCAGGCTCTCGCTGCGCCTGACCGGACGCCCCCGGCTGCGCGCCACCGGACCGGGCCGGCGC
>CAYJOH010000235.1:0-400 GCA_964371685.1 uncultured Anaerolineaceae bacterium | reverse complement strand
CGGCGCCCGGTGCGCGCCGAGGCGGCCTCGCGGGCGCGCGCCACGCGCCTCGGCGCGGACCTCCGGCTGACGATCACCCCCGGGTGGCTGGCCGCGACGCTCGAGATGCCGGGCACGGCCGAGGCCCGCGAGCCGCGCGACTCCTGAGCGCGACGCCCCAGCCCCGTTGCAACACAGGTGCAACGCCCGTGCGGGGTGGCGTCGCGCCTCGGCGATGCCGGACCGGGCATCGTTGGGGCACGGCTGCCCGTCGCTGGTGAACGTCGACCCGCGATCGAAGGCCTCGACCGGATCGGAGTTGTCGTGGCATCCGCCCCCCTCGTGCTCATCGCGGACGATGAACCCAGGATCACCAAGCTCGTGTCGATCGCCCTGTCCGAGGAGGGCTTCCGGGTCGTCA
>CAYJOH010000234.1:0-4714 GCA_964371685.1 uncultured Anaerolineaceae bacterium | reverse complement strand
CCGAGTTCGTGGGCCTGACCAACCGGCTGGCCGGCGAGGCGCGCGACGGCGGCGCGGAGGTCCTCGGCACCCGCGTGCCACTGCTCACGGGCTCGGCGACGTCCGGCCGGGTCACGGCGCTGGTACGCCCGGAGTCCGTGCGGCTCACGCCGGAGCCGGGTGCCGACGCGCACGTGGTCGCGGTCAGCTTCCTGGGGGCCATGTGCCGGGTGCAGGTCGCGCTGGCCAACGGCGGCCTGGTCGTCGCGCAGATGGCCGCGGCGGATGCCACCGCGCTGGCGCCCGGGGTGGCCGTCCGGTTGACCGTCCTGCCGGCCCCCGTGTTCGCCGTGACCGACACGCCCGGCTGAGACCTCCCAGGAGCGTTCCGAACGATGCCCACCCAGCCCCTCCCCGGCCTCGGCAGGATCAGCGAGGCCGCTCGGACCATCGACGTGATCCACGAGACGGACGTCCTGGTCGTGGGCAGCGGGCCCGGTGGCCTGGGCGCCGCGCTGGGCGCCGCACGCGCCGGCGCCCGGACGACCCTGCTCGAGCGCAACGGCTGCTTCGGCGGCAACATCACCCAGGTCGGGGTCGAGGGGTTCGCCTGGTACCGGCACGAGCAGACGATCGACAGCGTGGGCGTCGGCAGCGAGCTCGAGGCGCGGGCGAGGTCGATGGGGGCCACGTCGGACGAGCCGCAGTCGGTCAGCCAGGCGTTCGACGCCGAGATGTTCAAGGTCGTCGCTGACGTCGTGGTGGCCGAGGCCGGCATCCACCCGATGCTCCACCGCCAGGTCGTGGCGCCGATCGTGGAGCAGGGCGTCGTCCGGGGCGTGATCACCGAGAGCAAGTCCGGGCGCGAGGCCATCCTCGCCCGGCGCGTCGTGGATGCCACCGGCGACGCGGACGTGGCCGCCCGGGCGGGTGCGCCGGTGCGCAAGACCCCGCGCGAGGAGATGCTCTCGCTGTCGGTGATGTTCTCGATGAGCGGCGTCGACAAGCGCCGGTTCATCGACGCCGTCAAGGCCGACCCCCAGACCTATCGCGACTGGGCCGGCAACGCCGAGTGGGACATCGAGACCGAGGGCAAGGAGGACGAGCTGTTCTCGCCCTTCCTGCGCAAGCCGTTCAAGCAGGCCGTGGCGGCGGGTCTCATCCCGCCCAACCTGGTCACGCTCGCCGGGACGTGGGGCACCGTCAGCGACCGGGGCGACCTCACGTACCTCAACCTCGTCCACCTCGGCGGGCTGGACGGCACCGACGCCGACGACCTGACCCGGGGCGAGATCGAGGGCCGGGCCCAGGCGATGCACGCCATCGAGGCGCTGCGGCGGTTCATGCCGGGCTGCGAGGACGCGCGGCTGCGCAACTTCGGCATGACGATCGGGGTGCGGGACACGCGCAAGATCGACGCGCGCTACAACCTCACCGAGGCCGACGTGCGGGGCGAGGCCCGGTTCGAGGACTCGGTCGGGATCTTCCCCGAGTTCATCGACGGGTATGGCGTCCTGGTGCTGCCCACGACCGGCCGCTACTTCCAGGTGCCCTACCGGTCATTGGTACCCAAGGGCGTCGGCGGCCTGGTCGTGGGCGGACGCTCGATCGGCGGGGACCGGATCTCGCATGCGGCGGTCCGAAGCATGATGTGCTGCACGGTCAGCGGCCAGGGCGCGGGCGTGGCCGCCGCGGTCTCGATCCGGAGCGACACGGACTTCGCGGGCCTGGACGTGCGGCTGGTGCAGGCGGAGCTCCGGCGCCAGGGCGTCCGCCTCGACTGACCGGCAACCGGCGCCGGCCGCCCGGAACCTACCCCTCGACCCCGAACAGCCGGTAGACCTCGCTCAGGCCCTCGCCCAGCGCGTCGATGTCGCCCGTCGTCGTGTACACGCCGAACGAGGCCCGGACGGTCGCCGTCAGGTCCAGCCGCTCGTGGAGCGGCATCGTGCAGTGGTGCCCGGCGCGGACGGCGATCCCGAACCGGTCCAGCACCTGCGCCACGTCGTGGGGATGGACGCCTGGGACGTTGAACGGCACCACGCCGCCGCGCTGGCCGGCCGGCGGGCCGTAGAGCTCGAGGCCGGGCGCCTCGCGCGGCAGCACGTCGAGCGCGTACTCGACCAGCGTGCGCTCGTGCGCCGCCACCCGGTCCATGCCGATGGACATGAGGTACTCCGCGGCGACCCCGAGGCCCACGGTCGCCGAGATGTCCGGCGTCCCCGCCTCGAACTTCCAGGGGACGTCGTTCCACTCGGAGCGGCGGAGGTGGACCTCGCGGATCATCTCGCCGCCGGCCAGGAACGGGGGCATGGCCTCCAGCAGCTCGCGGCGGGCCCACAGCGCGCCGGAGCCGGTGGGGGCGAGCATCTTGTGGCCGCTGAACGCGTAGAAGTCGCAGCCGATGGCGGCCACGTCCACGGGCAGGTGGGGCACCGCCTGGGCCCCGTCCACGAGCACCAGCGCGCCGGCCTCGTGCGCGCGCCGGGTCATGTCCTCGACCGGGTTGATCGTGCCCAGCGTGTTGCTGACCTGGGTGAACGCGACCAGCTTGGGCTTGAGGCGCAGCAGCACGTCGTACACGTCCTGGCGCAGGATCCCGTCGTCGGTGATCGGGATGAACTCGAGGTCCGCGTCCTTCTCCTGGGCCAGGAGCTGCCACGGGACGAGGTTCGCGTGGTGCTCCATCTCGGTCAGCACGATCACGTCGCCCCGGCCGATGTTCCGGCGGCCCCAGGAGTAGGCGACGAGGTTGATCGCCTCGGTCGCGTTGCGGGTGAACACGATCTCGCGTCGATCCGGCGCGCCGATGAACCGGGCGACCGTCGTGCGCACGGCCTCGTACGCCGCGGTTGCCTTCTCGCCGATCGTGTAGATCCCGCGGTGCACGTTCGCGTTGTAGCCGCGGTAGTAGGCGTCCATCGCCTCGATCACCGGCAGCGGCTTCTGCGACGTCGCGGCGGAGTCCAGGTAGACCAGGCGATGGCCGTGGATCTCCTGGTCCAGGATCGGGAAGTCGGCGCGCAGCGCCACCGGGTCGAGGGGCTCGACCGCGGCCCGGGCGGCGGTCGTCGGGGCGGCGGTCGTCGGCGCGGCAGTCGTGCCCGGCTTCGCCTCGGTCGTCATCGTCTGCCTCAGCGTCCCGCGGCGGCGGCTTCGGGCTCCAGCGGCACCGCGAGTGCCTCGTCGGGGACGTCGATCTCGAGGCCGGCCTCGCGCAGGATCGGGCCGTAGCCCTCCTCCTCGAGGCGCAGCGCCAGGTCCTTGCCGCCGGACTTGACGATGCGGCCCGCGGCCAGCACGTGCACCACGTCGGGCGTGATGTAGTTGAGCAGCCGCTGGTAGTGCGTGATCAGCAGCACGCCCATGTTCGGGTTGAGCATCGCGTTGACGCCCTCGGCCACGATCCGCAGGGCGTCGATGTCGAGGCCCGAATCCGTCTCGTCGAGGATCGCGAACTCCGGCTCCAGCATCGCCATCTGGAGCATCTCGAGGCGCTTCTTCTCGCCGCCCGAGAACCCCTCGTTCACGTACCGGGCCGCGAAGCCGTCGTCCATCCGGAGGAGCGCCATCTTCTCGCGCATCCGGCGCCGGAACTCGAGCATCGGGACGCCGCCCTTGATGGCGTCCGTGGGATCCACGTCCGGGTTCTTGTCGATGCCCTGGAGCTTCGCGTTGAGCGCGCTGCGGATGAAGCTGGCCACGCTGAGGCCCGGGATCGCCGTGGGGTACTGGAAGGCGAGGAACAGGCCCAGGCGGGAGCGCTTGTCGGGCGACAGCTTCAGGAGGTTGTGGCCCTTCCACAGCACCTCGCCCGACGTCACCACGTACGCCGGATGGCCCATCAGCGCATACGCGAGGGTCGTCTTGCCCGAGCCGTTGGGGCCCATGATCGCGTGGGTCTCGCCCTTGCGGATCGTGAGGTTGATCCCCTGGAGGATCTCGTTCTCGGGCTTGGCGGCAGGGGCGACCCGGAGGTCGCGGATGACGAGCTCGCGGTCGGTGGCGTCGGTCACGAAGTGGCTCCTGCGGGTTGGGGTGCGGCGTCGGGCACGGGGCTGGGTTCGGGTCGGGAGCGGGTCTGGCGCAGCGTTCGGCCCGACCTCACGCGACCCCGGCCGGGGACGCGGTCGGGTCGCGCGGGTCGAGCGTGATGGTGCGGGCCGGGACGAGGTCCGCGAGGGTCATCGAGTCGAGCGTGCCCGAGATCGCGTCCCGGACCCGGACCCAGAGCACGTTGACCGTGCACCGGGCGGACCGGTCACAGCCGAGCAGGTGGGCAGGGTCGTCCGTGGCGCAGATCATCGGGGCGATCGGGCCCTCGAGGGCGCGCAGCACGTCGCTCATCCGGATCTCGGACGGCGGCGCGCCGAGCTCGTACCCCCCGTGGGCGCCGCGCGTGGAGACGACCAGCCCCGCGTCCCGGAGGCTCGTCACGAGCTGCTCCAGGTAGGCGCGCGGCAGGTCCTCGTCCAGCGCGATCTCGGCGAGGCTGGCCGGCCCGGTCCCATACCGGCGCCCGAGCTGGACCATGAGCCGCACGCCGTACTCGCCCTTCGTGGAGAAGGCGACGGCGCCGGAACCGTGGAAGCTCGCGCGGGTGGTCAGGGCGGGATCCTCGTCGGCTGCGATCTCGGACGAGTCGTCGGAGTTCCCCGGGAGGTCGCCCGCGGAGGCTACCTCCGCACCGGGGAATTCCGACCGAATTCGTCGGGATTGAGTCTAGACCGGACGC
>CAYJOH010000233.1:0-4725 GCA_964371685.1 uncultured Anaerolineaceae bacterium | reverse complement strand
TGCCGGACCGGGTCGCCGGCGGGGACGAGGACGTCGACGGCGACGAGGCGGACGACGACGCCCGGGAGATCGACGCCCTCGATCTGCCCATGCCGGTCCTGGTCGTGGACGACGCGCTGGACCTGCTGCGCCACGGGGAGCTCGAGATCGTGGGCCGCCTGTACGCCTCGTCCAACAACGCACTCCTGTGCCTGGCGCGACGGCCGGCGCCGGCGCGCGAGGCGGGGCCGGATCTCGTCGCGACCTGCGTGTACAAGCCGGTCGTCGGCGAGCGGCCGCTGGTGGACTTTCCGGCCGGCACCCTCGCCCGGCGCGAGGCGGCGGCGTTCGCGGCTTCGCAGGCCACCGGCTGGGGCATCGTGCCGCCGACCGTCCTGCGCGACGGCCCGTTCGGGGATGGCATGCTCCAGCTCTGGATCCGCACCGACCCCGCGGTCGACCCGGTGGGCCTGGTCGTGGAGTCCGACCCGCGCCTGCGGCGGATCGCCGTGTTCGACGCGGCCGTCAACAACACGGACCGCAAGGCCGGCCACCTGCTGCCCGTGCCGGGCGGTCACGTGTACGGCGTGGACCACGGCGTCACCTTCTCGCCGGTGCCCAAGCTGCGCACCGTGCTCTGGGGCTGGCGCGGCGAGCCGTTCTCGGCCGAGGAGCTGGAAGTGCTGCGTGCGCTCCGGGCCGGGCTGGACGACACGCTGGGGGCGACGCTGCGCGGGCTGCTCGCCCCGATCGAGGTCAAGGCGACGGCGCACCGGATCGACCGGCTGCTCGCGGCCGGCGTGTTCCCGCAGCCCGATCCGCGCCGGCCGGCGCTGCCCTGGCCCCCGGTCTGACCCGCCGGTCTGACCTGCCGAGCCGGCGGGTCTCGCGAGGCGCCGGGGCCGCTCAGGCGCCCAGCGCGCGCTTGCCCTGCTCGTACTCCTCGCGCGTGATCTCGCCGCGGGCGAGCCGCGCGTCCAGGACCTCGAGGCCCACCGCGCGCTCCAGGCGGCGATCGCGGCCGAACACGCCGCGGGCCAGGATCCGCACGGCGACGAACAGCGCCAGGACGAGGGCGACACCCGCCGCCAGGATCGCGCCGTATTCGAACAGGGCACCCATCAGCTGTCCCCCAGGTCGTCCGCGGTCTCCGCCTCGATCTCGTGCAGCATGCTCGGGCCGGGCGCCTCCCGGCCCATCAGCGGGAGCTGGTCCGCGCTGGTGCGCCGGGTCAGCCCGACGACCGTGTCGCGTCCTCGCCGGCCCCGATCCTCCCCCGCGCTCATCCGGCGCCGCGTCTCGACCTCGACGCGCGCCCCGTCCGCCTCGAGCGCCGGGTGCTCCACGAGTGCCACCACCCGGCTGGCCATGAACCGGCCGGTCCGCACGGGCGTCCCGCCGCGGGTGATCTCGGTGACCTCCACGACGCCCCGAGCCGTCGCGACCTCCAGCCGCCAGCCGGCGCGCGTGGCCACGATCTCGAACGTCTGCGTGCCGTGGCCCGTGTCCACCACGACCTCGACCCGGTCGCCCTTCATGCCCCAACCATACTCCCGCGCCACTCACCTCGTGATCATCCGAACGGCCCCCCGGAGGCACCCGCGGCGGCACGCGACCCGCGCCCGGCCGATGGGGCACGATGGACGCATGCGACGCTGGAACGGCTGGGGCGATGAGGCCGACGAGACGCACCTGGGCGACGGGAGTCGTCGGTTCCTCGAGACGCGGATCGGGCCGGCGAGACCGGTGGGCGACGCGGCGCTGGCCGACGTTGTGGCCGCCGTCCCGCCCTCGCGGCTCGCCGCCCATCCCCTGCTCTCGCTCGACCCCGAGCTGCGCGTGCGCCGCGCCCGGGGGCAGTCGTTCGCGGACTGGACGGCGCTGCGGTCCGGGCGCCTCGAGGCCGTGCCAGACGCCGTGGCCCGGCCGGTGGACCGCGCCCAGGTCCGCGAGCTCATCGACCACGCCCGCGCGGTCGGCGCCCGGCTGATCCCGTACGGCGGCGGGACCAGCGTGGTCGGTGGCGTGACGACGAGGCCGTCGCCGGACCCGCTGATCACCGTGGACCTCGGCAGCCTGGCCGGAGTCCGCGACCTGGACGAGCGAAGCGGTCTCGTGACCGTGGGCAGCGGCACGGCCGGGCCGGCGCTCGCGACGGCGCTGGCGGCCCGCGGCCTCGCGATCGGGCACGAGCCGCAGTCATGGGAGCTGGCCACGGTCGGCGGCTGGGTGGCGGCCCGCGGCTCCGGGCTGCGCAGCCAGGGCGCCGGCCGCATCGAGCAGCTGTTCGCCGGCGGCGTGCTGGAGGCCCCGGCCGGGACGCTGGACATGCCGGCCTTCCCCGCCTCGGCCGCCGGGCCGGACCTCCGCCAGTTGGTGCTCGGATCCGAGGGCCGGCTGGGCATCCTGACCGACGTGGTCCTGCGGGCGATGCCGCTCCCGGAGCTGGACCGCCTCGACGCCTGGGCGCTCCCCGGCTGGGCCGCCGGCGAGGAGGCCGTCCGTACCGTGGCCCGCGCCCGGCCCGGGCTCGACGTCCTGCGGCTGTCCACCCCTACCGAGACCCGGACGCTCCTCGCCTTCGCCGACCGTCCATCGCAGACGCGTGCCCTGTCCGCGTACCTGCGCGTGCGGCGGGTGCCCTCGGACTGGGCGCTGATGCTGGTGGGCGTCGCCGGTCGCCGCCGCGTGGCCAGGGCCGCGAGGGCGGAGGCGGCGTCGATCCTTCGATCGTTCAGGGCGGTGCCCGTCCCGGCCCTGGCGGCCACATGGTCGCGGGCCCGGTTCCGGTCGCCGTACCTGCGCAACGCGCTGTGGGCCGCGGGCTACGGCGCCGACACCCTGGAGACGGCGACGGACTGGACGCGCCTGCCCGGCCTCCTTGCCCGCCTGGAGGCATCGATCCAGCAGGCCCTGGCGCCGCGCGGCGAGCGCGTCCACGTGTTCACCCACCTCTCGCACCTCTACCCGTCCGGGTCCAGCCTGTACCTCACGTTCCTGTTCCGGCTGGCGGCGGGCCCGGACGAGACGCTGGACCGCTGGCGGACGATCAAGCACGCGGCGTCCGAGACGATCTCGGCCGAGGGCGCGACGATCACCCACCACCACGGCGTGGGGGTCGACCACGCGCCCTATCTCGCCGCCGAGAAGGGGCCGCTGGGCATGGCGGCGCTGGAGGCAATCGTCCGGACCTTTGATCCCGAGGGCCTGATGAACCCTGGCGTCCTGCTCTCGGACCGTCACGGATGACCCGGCTGTGACCGGGGACCGGGTCCTCGCGCTCGATGTCGGCACCCAGAGCGTCCGGGCGATGGTGTTCGACCCGGCCGGCAACCTGCTCGCCCGGGCGAAGGTCCCGATCGAGCCCTACGCCCCCGGCCCGCCCGGCCACTGCGAGCAGGACGCCGAGCTGTACTGGCGCTCGGTCGGCGATGCCTGCCGGCAGCTGTGGTCGATGCCCGAAGGCCGGCGCGATGCCCTTGCCGGCGTCGCGCTGACCACCCAGCGCGGGACCGTGGTGATCACCGACGAGGCCGGCGCGCCACTGCGTCGCGCGATGGTCTGGCTGGACCGCCGCCGCGCCGAGGGCCTGCCGCGGCTGGGCGGCCGATGGGGGCTCGCGTTCCGCGCCGCCGGCGTGACCGAGACGGTCGCCACGTTCATGGCCGAGGCCGAGGCGAACGTCCTGGCCCGCGAGGAGCCGGAGACCTGGGCTCGCGTCCGCCGCTTCCTGTTCCTGTCCGGGTTCCTGGCCCATCGGCTGACCGGGCGGTTCGTCGACTCGGTCGCCTCGCAGGTGGGCTACGTCCCGTTCGACTTTCGCGGGCTGCGCTGGGCGAAGGCGTCGGACTGGAAGTGGCTCGCGGTCCCTGTCGAGCGCGAATGGCTGCCGGAGCTCGTGCCACCGGCCGGGGTGCTGGGGACGATCTCAGCGGCCGCCGCCGAAGCGACCGGCATCCCCGAGGGACTGACGCTGATCGCCGCGGCCGGCGACAAGGCCTGCGAGGTCCTGGGCTCGGGCGCGCTCGACCCGCACATCGGCGCGATCTCGCTGGGCACGACCGCGACGATCAACACCACGCACCGCCGGTATGTCGAGGTGATCCCCGTCGTGCCGCCCTACCCGGCCGCGGTGCCGGGCGCGTACAGCCTCGAGGTCCAGGTCCTGCGCGGCTACTGGATGATCGAGTGGTTCAAGCGCGAGTTCGGCGGGCCGGAGGTGGCGCGGGCGGCGGCGCTGGGCGTGGAGACCGAGCCGCTGTTCGAGGAGCTGCTGGAGTCGACCCCGGCGGGCTCGATGGGGTTGATGCTCCAGCCGTACTGGTCGCCCGGCGTGCGGGTGCCGGGACCGGAGGCGAAGGGCGCGGTCATCGGCTGGGGCGACGTCCACACGCGGGCCCACTTGTACCGGGCCATCCTCGAGGGGCTCGCGTACGCGCTGCTCGAGGGAGCGGAGCGGACGGTGAAGCGGACGAAGGTCCCCATCCGCGAGCTGCGGGTGTCGGGCGGCGGGTCGCAGAGCCCGGCGGCGGTCCAGCTCACGGCGGACGTGTTCGGGCTCCCGGCCTCGCGCCCGCACACGCACGAGACATCCGGGCTGGGCGCGGCGATCGATGCCGCCGTGGGGCTGGGACTCCACCCCTCGTTCGAGGCTGCCGTCGCCGCGATGACGCGGCTCGCCGAGACGCGGGAGCCTGACCCGGGCAACCGGGCCGTGTACGAGGACCTGTACCGCGGCGTGTACCT
>CAYJOH010000232.1:0-4739 GCA_964371685.1 uncultured Anaerolineaceae bacterium | reverse complement strand
GCGCTGGGCATCGCGTTCACGGTCCTCGCGGGCGCCACGTTCACCGTGGCGGCCCTCGCCAACGAGCTCGCCCTTGGCGACCGGCCATCCAGCGCCTCGAGGTTCGGGCCGACCGGTCCCGAGGTCGAGCCGCCGCGGTGCAGCGATCCGCTGAGCGCCGGCAGAACCGCGCGCATCGAGCTGCGCATGGACGACGCCGTGGACGACCGACGCACGGGCCAGGTCGTCATCGACGGCATCCGCAACGGCGCCGACGTCCGCTGGACCGGCTTCGCCGCGACGCGGATGACGCTGGGCAACCACGGCGTCACGCAGATCGGCGACCGCGCCTGGCTCCTCCAGCCCGGCATCGCCTGGACCGCCGTCCCGCTCGAGGTCACGGCGGGCCACGACCTGGACCGCCAGCTGGTGACCATCGCCCTCACCCCCGGCAACCGCGCCGTGGCCGAGGATCGCGGCCTGGCATTCATCGAGGGCGCCCGGGCCCGCCACTGCCGGGTCACCATCGACGGGACGACGCTGCGCACGGCGCTGCCGATGATCGACCTGCTCGTCGGCGCATCGGACCTGTCGATCTGGCGCGGCGACCTCGACTTCTGGGTGTTCGCGGACGGCCAGCTCGGCCAGGCGGACGGCCGGCTGACGGGGCCCGCGATCGGCATCGAGGAGGACGCGCTGATCGCCGAGATCCGGTTCCGCCTCACCGCCGTCGATCGGGGGCTGCCCATCTCGGTCATGCCGCCCGCGCGCTGAGGAGGACCACCGAATGACCGACGAGCTGGACCCCCCTGACGCCTTCGCCGCCTTCGACGACCTCGACCGCCCCGAGGGCCGCCGCAGCGAGGGCAAGCGCGACCGCACCGCGCGGCTGCTGCGGGTGCTCCAGGTCCTCCAGGCGCATGGCGACGACGGCGTCCGGCCCGAGGAGATCGCGCGCCGGACCGCGATGACCCGGCGTTCCGTCTACCGGGACCTTCACGCGCTCGAGGACGAGATGCACATCCCGGTCTGGAACGACCGCGGCCGGTGGGGCGTGGAGCGGCAGGCGTTCCTGCCCCCGCTGAGCCTGACGTTGCCCGAGGCGATGGCCGTGTTCCTGTCCGCCCGTCTCGTCACGCGCTTCGCCGACCGGTACGAGCCGAACCTGGCCTCGGCGTTCCAGAAGCTGGAGGAGGGGCTCCCGGAGGCGCTCAGGAGCCACGTCGAGCGCACGCTGGACGACCTCGCCCGCAAGCCCGTGGACGCCGCCTACAACCGGCACGTCCGCGACCTGACCCGGGCCTGGGCGGAGCGGCGCGTCGTGGAGTTCGTGTACGCCCCCGCCCGCTACGACGGCGCCCAGCGCGAGCCACGCAGGGCGGTAGTCCGCCCGTACCTGCTGGAGCCGTCGCTGTCCACGCACGCGCTGTACCTGATCGGGCTGGACGAGACGCGCGGGGCGCTGCGGACGTTCAAGGTGGAGCGCATCCGGGACCTGTCGCTCGCGCCGCGGACCTTCCAGGCGCCCGAGGCCGGCGCACTGGAGCCGATCCTGCGACGGGCCTGGGACATCATCGCGGACCAGCCGGAGACGGAGGTGGTGCTCCGGTTCGCGCCGGCCGTGGCCGCCCGCGTCCGCGAGGCCGCGTGGCATCCCAGCCAGCGGCTGGAGGTGGGCGCCGACGGGTCGCTGGAGTGGCGCGCGATGGTCGCCGGGACCATCGAGATCCGCCTCTGGATCCTGTCCTGGGGCGACGAGGTGGAGGTCCTCGAACCCGCCGGCCTGCGGGCCGACGTGGCCGCGACGCACGCCCGCGCGGCCGCTCGCTACACGGCAAAACCCTGACCAAGGTCACGGTTCCGCAAGGCCCGGTGGACCATGGGATGGATTTGCCCTGGTCCGGTAAGGTAGGGTCACGGCGCCTCCGGGGGGCGTCGGCCACGATCAACAGCGAACGAGGTATCCGTGTTGCCCGACGCCCCCGTCCGCGCGTCCCTGCGTTCCCGCCGGCTCGGATCGCTGCTCGCCGGCGCGCTTGCCCTGACCATCGTCCTCGGCACCTCGCCTGCGCCCGTCGCGGCGGCCACCACCACGCCCGCCTCGATGTCGACCGAGATGGTCCGGCAGATCAACAAGCAGCGGGTGGCTCGCGGGCTGGTGTCCCTCCGTCCCGACTCGCGCCTCAACGCCCTCGCCTACGAGCGGGCCGGCAACATGGCCGCCAGGAACACCCTGTCGCACACGGCCGCCGGCGGCAGCGTCGGGAGCGCGCTCGACGCCCGGTCCATCCAGTGGTTCGGCTTCGGCGAGGTCATCGGCTGGAGCGGCTACGGGTGGAGCACGAAAGCCGTCTCGCACCTGGTGTCGATGTGGATGGGCAGCTCCGGACACCGCCCGCTGCTGCTCAGCAGCCGCTACAACTACGTGGGCGCGGGCCTCGTGTACGACTCGTCCACCGGCCGGACGTGGGCGTCCGTCGTGTTCATCGAGTCGGTTGACCGGACGCGGCCGCTCGCGTCGATGACCGGCTCGAGCGTCAGCGGCACCACGATCAGGTTCGCCTGGACCGGCAAGGACCCGCGGCTGCAGACGCACACGGCGGGGCTGCGCTCGTTCGACGTGCAGTACCGCGTGGACAACGGCGCATGGCGCACGATCCGAGACAACACCGACGGCACCTCGATCACGATCAAGAACCGGGCCCGGGGGCACTGGTACTCGATCCGGGTCCAGTCGGCGGACCGGCGCGGTAACCTCTCGGTGTGGACGTCGGCGAAGACCGTCTGGGTGCCCTGAGGCCTGACCGGCCCGGGCGGCGTCTCCCGTTCGCCGCCGTCAACCTGATCAGCGACCCGATCCACGGGTATCTCGAGCTCACCAAGCGGCTCGCCGCCGACGAGGCGCGCGCGGCGGACCTCCACCCGGAGGACGTCGCCGAGGACGACCTGCTGGACACGGCGTGGGTCCAGCGCCTGCGCCGGATCAGCCAGCTCCAGAGCGCGCGCTGGGTGTTCCCGACCGCGGAGCACTCGCGGTTCACGCACGGCCTGGGCGTGATGCACGAGGCCGGGCTGTGGGCCCGCTCGCTCTACCCCTCGCTGCACGCTGCGCTGCCGGGCCTCGCGCCCGGCGAGCCGGTCCCGTCCGAGGGCCTGGTCATCGAGACGCTGCGGGTCGCGGGGCTGCTCCACGACGTGGGACACGGGCCGTTCGCCCACTTCTTCGACCAGCGGTTCCTGTCCGACTTCCCCGCGCCGGCTGACCCGCGCCGGCCGGGGTCGAAGTCGCTGGGCCACGAGGACCTTTCGCAGCTGATCATCGAGCGTGAGCTGGCACCGCTGATCCGCGGGCTGCGGCGGGCGCCGGGCGCCGTCCCGGAGCGCGACCGGTTCGCGGAGGGCGAGGCCGTGGACCCCGCCTGGGTCTCGTTCCTCATCTCCAAGCCGCCCCTCGCCGACCCGGCGATGCCGTCCTGGGTGCGCCTCCTGCAGCCGCTGCTGTCGGGCGTGTTCACGGTGGACAACCTGGACTATGTGCGCCGCGACGCCTACCTGACCGGGGTGTCCATCGGCCCCGTGGACGCCGAGCGGCTCCGGCGGTACGCGTTCATCGGCGCGTCGGGGCTGACCCTGTACGAGTCGGGCGTCGGCGCGCTCGAGATGTTCCTCACGGCACGGCTGTTCATGTACCAGCACGTGTACCTCCACCGGACGGTCCGGGCAATCGACCTCGACCTCACCGAGGTGTTCGCGCCGTCGATCCGGGCGGTGTTCGGCGACGCGTCGCCGGCCGAGCGCCTGGGCGCGTACGCGGACCTGGACGAGTACGCGCTCCTGCACCAGGCGGCGCTGTGGGCGCGGGGCGAGGCGCTGTCGGCGTCACCGGCGCCCGGCGACGGGACGGTGACCCGCGAGGTGGCGGACGGCTGGCGGGCGATCCTGCTCCGCCGGCCGCGGTGGCGCGCCGAGCACGAGGTGCGGGCCGAGAGCGAGACCGGCGACTGGCCCGCAGCACTCCTGGCGGAGCTGGGCGAGGAGGAGCCCGGCCGGGTCGTGATCGACCTCACGGGCGTGGACGCGCGTCCCGGTGCGGGGCGGCCCGCATCGCTGGCGATCGAGCGTCGGGACGGCGGCCCAGGGCCGGCGCTCGGGGACGCGCTGGCGCGACTCCCGGCCTGGTTCCTGGTGGGGCGCCGCTACCGTCGGACGGGGTAGCGCCGCACCGTCAGGGAATCCCCTTCTTCGGCGGCAGCACGAGCAGCGGGTCGATCCGCGCGATCTCCGCCGTCGGCAGCTTCATGCGCTTCGCGACGCCCGGCTCGATGCCGAACGTGTCGCGCTCCCACGGGGAGAACAGGCCGTAGTGGAGGTGGCAGCCGGATGCGTGACCGGTGGCGCCCTCGTAGCCCAGGAGCTGGCCGGCCTTCACGCGCTGCCCGGGCTTCACGACGACCCGGCCGAGGTGGGCGTACATGCTGCGGTACCCGTTGCCGTCGTCGATGACCACGACGATCGGGAGGCTTTGCCACAGGTGCTTGCGGTCGAGCCGGGCGTAGTACGGCGCGAGATCGCCGACCCAGCCGATGTGGTCGTCGAAGTGCCTGCCGGCCACCAGGACCGTGCCGGTGTGCGCGGCCATGATCCGGTCGCCGCAGAACGTCGCGATGTCGATGCCGTCGTGGAACGGCTTGCCGGCCACGCCCCGGCTGCCGTACCGCGCCGGCCCGAAGGGCGGGGTCAGCCGCGGGGGCGCGCTCGGG
>CAYJOH010000231.1:0-4758 GCA_964371685.1 uncultured Anaerolineaceae bacterium | reverse complement strand
GGGCAGGGCCGCGCGCCACGCGTCGGCGAGCGCACCGGCCGGCAGCGCTCGGGGCAGGTCCACCGCGGTGCACACGATCGTCGCACCCTCGAGCGCGCGGGCGCCCGACGCCGCCGCGATGACCCCGGGCACGTCCTTGTCCGACATCGTCGCCCAGACCAGCGTCAGCGGCACGCGTGGCCGGTCCCTGCCGCCGGCGAGGTATGGGCGGAGGTCGTCGAGGGCCTGCGCCAGGGCCGCGGCCCCGGACGGGTTGTGGGCGCCGTCGAGCAGCACCTCCCGCGTCGATCCGTCCGCCAGCGCGACGTCCAGGAGCTCCAGCCGGCCCGGCCAGCGCGCCGTCGCGTACCCCCGCCGCCGGGCGTCGTCCGGCACGCTCGCGATCCCGGCGGCCCCGAGGCCGTCCAGCAGGGCGTCGGCCACCGCGACGTTGACCGCCTGGTGGCGGCCCCGCAGGCCCACGTCCACCGCCCCCAGCCGCGGCAGGTCCACGCACAGCCCGTCGCGCCCCCAGCCGAGCACCCGCGGCGGCGTGACCTCCGTGAGCGGCACGCCGAGGCGGGCGCAGCGGCGCCGGATGATCGCGAGCGCCTCGCCGGTCGCGCCGGTCACCGCGATGTCGGCGCGCTCGATGATCGCCGCCTTCTCGCGCGCGATCGCCTCGATCGTGGAGCCCAGCCGGTCCATGTGGTCGAGATCCACGTTCGTGACCACGGCCACGCCGCCGTCCCACGCGTGCGTCGCGTCGAGCCGTCCGCCCAGGCCCACCTCGACCAGCGCCACGTCGAGGCCGGCCGCGGCGAAGTGCCGGAACATCACGGCCGTCAACAGCTCGAACTCCGTCGGCGGCCCAAGCCGGGGCGCGATCCGGTCCGCCAGCGGCAGCACCTCCGTGACCAGCCGCGCGAACGCGTCCGCGGCGATCGGGCGTCCGTCCACGACGATCCGCTCCCGGTACGTGACGAGGTGCGGCTTGGGGGTCTCGCCCACGCGATACCCGGCCGCCCGCAGCGCGGACGACGCCAGGGCGATCACGCTGCCCTTGCCATTGGTGCCCCCGACCAGCGCGCCGCGGACCGAACGCTGCGGGTCGTCCAGCGCCCGGAGCAGCGCCCGGACGCGCCCCAGCCCAAGCCGGATGCCGTAGCGGCCGCGGGCCTCGATCGCCCGGAGCGCCTCGGCGTAGGACAGGCCGGCGGCGGACGGCGACGGCTCCGGGCGGTGCTCGTTCACCCTTTCGTCAGCTCGTCCTCGTAGAACACGCACTGGTTGAAGCGCGGGGTGAGGCACACGTCGTTGACGTACCCCTCGTCGAGGTGCACGCCGCCCCGGAGCTGGCAGCGCGAGACGTTGTTCGGCTGGCGGAGCAGGCCCTTGAGCAGGTGCGGCGCCTGGATCGGGATGGCGCCGCGGGTGCCGGTCATGTAGAAGTGCGGACAGACGTTGCGCCGGAGGCTGGGCAGCCCGAACCCGCCGCGGGGGGGCGGCAGCAGCGGAGACGCGCCGGGACCCATGGGGCGCATCGCCGCCGGGGTTTGCATCGGGCGGCGGCCCGGAGCATATTGCGGCGCCGGGGCATATGGCGGCGCCGGCGTGGGCATCTCGATGGCGGCCTCGTCGCGAGGGGCCCCGGCGCGCGGCTGGACACGGGCGATCGGTCCGTGGCTCCACGAGCCGCGGTCCCCGGGGGACGGTCGCATCGGCCGCCGGTCGCGGGGTTCCAAAGCCTCCCCTGGCCTCCCTCGTGAGGTCGATCGCCGCTGGAGACGTGCGGTGCCTCGACGCAGCGCAGGGTACCACCGGGGCAGGACCCCCCGTCCGCACGCGAGCGAAGCCGTTGACGATGCGCCACACGGGGCCTGCGCGCGCGACGCTGCCCCGGTGCCGGCCGCGAGCCGGGCCTGCGGTCAGCTTCGTGCGACAATCCGCGCGATGGACTCCAGTCGAGCGGGCCGGCCGTCGCAGGTCCGCCCCCGTCCCCCGTCGGGGAGCCGCCCGGCCTCGGTGAGGACGCGCCCGATCGCGCCGTCACCCACCCGGTTGTCGCGACACCGCCAGATCGAGCGCCGACGTGACCTCCCGCTCGTCGCCAAGGCGTTCCTCGCGCTGGCGATCGTCGCGCTCGCCGTGTCCATCGCGTGGATCGGCAGCGGCGGCATCGGCCCGGTGATCGCGGGCATCGCGAACAGCTTCGGCGGGCTGGTGGGCCGGATCGGCGAGGCCGTGGCCAGCCAGTCGCCCACGCCCGCTCCCCTGGTGGGCGACGCCCCCGCCATCACCCCGCCTGAGGAGCCGTACACGAGCGATGAGCTGCTGGACGTGACGGTCACCGTGCCCACCGCGGTCGTCGGCCAGGACGGCTACTCGGTGCGCCTGTGGGCCACCCCCAAGGACACGCCGCGCACGATGGTGGCCGAGGTGGCCGTCGGGCCCACCTCCGTGCTCGTGATCCCGGGCATCACGCTGGCCGCCGGCCGGAACGACCTCCAGGCCTCGATCATGGGTCCGGGCGGCGAGAGCGAGCTGTCCGCCGTGGCCACCTGGGTCCTCGACACCGTGCCCCCGAAGGTGACGATCATCGCCCCCAAGGACGGGGCGTCGGTGGCCAAGAACTCGGTCAAGATCCGGGGCAAGACCCAGGCGCGGAGCACCGTCCTGGTCCGCAACGACCGCAACGGGGCCACGGCCAGCACGACGGCGGACCAGGACGGGCTGTTCGAGGTGTCCATCGCCGTCGGGACGGGAGCCAACCCGGTCACGGTCACGGCCACCGACCTGGCAGGCAATGCCACCAGCAAGACCGTCACCGTCGTCAAGGGTTCGGGCAAGCTGCAGGTCAAGCTGACCGGGACCGCCTACCGGTTCAAGGCGGCGAAGCTGCCGAAGAACGTCACGTTCACGGTCGTGGTCACCAGCCCGGACGGCCTGCCCGTGAAGGGCGCCACGGTGCTGTTCACGGTCACGATCCCGGGCCTCGAGGCGATCGTGTCGGGCGAGATGCGAACGCGCGCCGACGGCACGGCCAGCTTCGGCACCCGGATCCCCAGCGGCGCGATGGCGGGCTCCGGCCTCGCCTCCGTGCTGGTGACGACCGACGACTACGGCGCGGGGACCGACCGGCAGGCACTGACCGTCGAATAGGCGTTCGGATCATGGCGCCGGCCCCTCGACAGGGCGCCGCGGCGCAGCTACGATCCGTCCATGCCGGTCTGGCGCTGCCCCCATTGCGGCACCCCGCAGGCGGAGACCTCGCGCTGCTGGGTCTGCCAGCGCTCCACGACGTCATGCGCGACCTGCCGCCACTTCCGACGGGGGGTCGCGGGCGGCCTCGGCCTGTGCGGGCTCGATCCCCGGCGCCTCGCCCTCCAGGGCACTGAGATGCGCGCCTGCTGGGTCTCGCGCGACACCCCGGCCGAGGCCGTGGCCCGCGAATCCCGGGCGGGGATGCCCGTGGCGGTGCCGTCCGCGGACGACGACGAGCGGCCGCGCACCCGAACGTTCGTTCCCGTCGACGAGCCTGTGCGCCGGCCGGGGCGCCGGCCGACGCCGGCGATCGCGGCCGCGCGCCCGGATCCTGCCGCCGAGCCCGGCGGCTGGTCGCTGTGGGGCGAGCCGGAGGCCTGAACTCCGACGTCAGGGGCAGGTGACGGGCTTCGTCTCCGTCGCGCCGAGGTTGACGTTCGACCCGACCGGCCTGCTGGTGCCCGGGTCGGGGTCCTGTGTCGCCACGAACCAGCCGTCGGGCGCCGCCGCGGGCAGCACGACCCCGACGCTGAACCCGTCGGCCACGACCTGGCTCCGCGCGTCGCCGAGCGTCATGCACACGTAGTCGCCGACCGTCGCGTCGGGCACCGGCGTGGGCGTCGGCGTGGGCGTGGGCGTCGGGGTGGGCGTGGGCGCGGGCGTCGGGGTTGGGGTCGGCGCGGGGGTGGGCGACGGTGACGGCGTGGGCGAGGGCGTCGGCGCCGGACCGGTCGAGATGACGTAGCTCACCGGCGTCCCCGGCGCGACGATGATCCCCGGCCCCGGCTGCTGGTCCACGACGGCGCCGGGCGGGATGAAGTCGTCGTTGGCCTCGGTCCGGGGGCCCACGGAGAGGCCCGCGGTCACGATCAGCTGGAGCGCCTCCGCCTCGGTCTTGCCGCGCAGGTCCGGGACGGCGACCGAGGTCTGGCCGCGGGACACGACCACCCGGACATCGGAGCCTTCGTCGACCGTCGCGCCCTCGGCCGGGTCCTGCGAGATCACGGTGTCGGGCTCCACGTCGGTGCGCTCCTCGCTGCCGGTCACGACGAGATTCACGTTGAGCTCGGTGGCCTGGGCCTGAGCCTCGGTGGACGTGAGGCCGACGAAGCTGGGCAGCGTGACCTGGTCCGGCGCCGGGCTGCCCGCGGGCGTGCCGTCGCCGGTCATGAGGCGGAACACGAGGAACCCGACGATCGCGAGGATCGCGAGCCCGAGCAGGCCCGCCACCCAGGCCCACGGCCCGGTCCCCCCCGGCTCCTCGTCCGGCTCGCCGGTCGTGTAGCCACCGCTGCCCTCTCCGCCGGGCGGTGGCGGCGGGGCGCTGCGCGTCGTGACGCGAGCCGGCGACGGCGCCGAGCGCGCGTAGGCGTCGGGCGCGTATGGGACCGGCGCGTTGGGGCGGGCCGTGGCGGAGGCGACGGTCGTCCCGGCGGCCGCGCCGACGGCGGCCGCGCCGGCAGCGGGGCGGTCACCGGGCTCGGCGAGGAAGCCCTCGAGGGCGCTGGCCATGGC
>CAYJOH010000230.1:0-4771 GCA_964371685.1 uncultured Anaerolineaceae bacterium | reverse complement strand
GGGGCTCCGGTGGCGCGTCCTGTCGGATGGCCCCCTCGCCGGGTCCGGTCCGCCCCCACCGTGCGGGACGCCTCGCCCGCAGCGCGTCAGCCGGGGCGCCGGAGCTCGAACGCCGGACCGGCGCCCAGGCCCTCGGCGGGCGTCCCGTAGCGCAGGATCAGGTCGTGCACGGCGGCGGCGTGCTCGGCGCCCTCGAGCGGCCGCGCGATCGCCGTCCAGGCGGCGTCACCGATCGTGACCCGGCACGCCGGGTCGGCCAGCAGGTTGAGCCCCCAGTCCGCGCCCGGGGACCCCGCGGCCACGATGAGGGTCCCGTCCGGCCGCTCCACGAAGCCGACCGTCGCGCGCGCCCGGCGGCCGGTGACGCGGCCATGGGTCTCGATCCGCAGGACGCGCCCCCAGGAGACGAGGTCGTCCTCCATGGGCGCTGGGCGCGGCGGCGCGGCGGGTCAGGCCCCGCCGCGGTCCAGCCGGTGCTTGGCGACGAACGCGGCGGCCTGGGCGCGCCGCTCGAGGTTGAGCTTGGACAGGATGGAGCTCACGTAGTTCTTCACCGTCTTGTCCGACAGGAAGACCTCGCTCGCGATCTCCTTGTTCGTCTTGCCCTCCGCGACCAGCAGCAGGATGCGCTGCTCCTGCGCCGTGAGCTGGGCCATTTCGTCCGTGTAGGCGCCGGTCGCGATCCGCCGCACCCGCTCCAGGACCTTCTCCGTGACCGCCGGGTCCAGCAGCGACTCGCCGCGGCCCACGGATTCGAGCGCCGCGACGAGGTCCCGGGCCCGGATCTGCTTGAGCAGGTACCCCGACGCCCCGGCCACGATGGCGGACAGCACCGCCTCCTCGTCAGGGTACGAGGTGAGCATCACCACCCGCGTCGCGGGCAGCTCCGCGCGGATCTCACGACACGCCTCGATGCCGGATCCGTCCGGCAGCCGGACGTCCATCACGACGATGTCGGGCTGGAAACGCCGCGCCTGCTCGATCGACTCGGCGGCGGTGCCGGCCTCGGCCACGACCTGGAACCCCTCGCGGCGGTCCAGGAGGGCCACGAGGCCCTGGCGGACGACCTCGTGGTCATCGACCACGAGGAGTCGCAGGGGACGCGAGCTGAGATCGGTCACTGTCACTCTTCCTCGGTGCCGGGGGAACGGCGGTCCCCGGACGCGGCGTCCGACGACGCCGGCACTCGGACGATGATACGCGTGCCCGGTCCGTCCGGGCGCTCGATCGCGAACGTGCCCCCCATCCCGACCGCGCGGTCGCGCATGTTGGTCAGCCCCTGGTGCCGCCCGAGCGCATCCGGCCCGGCCACGAGGTCAGGGTCGAAGCCCCGGCCGTTGTCGTCCACGACCAGCACGAGGTCGCCCTCGTCCACGGCGAGCACCAGGGCGGCGCGCGTGGCTCCGGCGTGGCGCGCGACGTTGGACAGCGCCTCGCGGGCGATGAACAGCAGGTCCGTGCTCCGGTCCGGCGGCAGGCGGCGCAGCGCCTCGGCCCCGTCGGACAGGTCCACCTCGAGGTCCACCACCGCGTGCAGCCCGAACTCCTCGCCCAGGCGCGCCAGCGCCTCGACCGGGTCCTCGTCGCCGCCCAGGGCCGGCCGCAGCCGGAGGATGTAGGACCGGATGTCGTTGATCACCAGGTTGAGGGCATCGATCGCCCGGTCGATGCGCGCCACGGCGTCCGTGCGGCCGTCCTCGTCCTCGACCAGCTCCGGGACGTCCTCGAGCGACAGCCCCACGGCGTAGATGCTCTGGATGATCCCGTCGTGGAGGTCCTTGCCGATCCGCTCCCGCTCCTCGACGACCGCCAGCCGCTGGACGAGGTCGTGGAGGCGCGCGTTCTCGATCGCGATCCCGGCGTGGACGGCGAACATCTCGACCAGTCGCTCGTCGTCCTCCGAGAACGGCTCGCCGGCCTCCTTGTCGGCCAGGTACAGGTTGCCGACCGAGCGGCCCTTGAGGGTGACCGGGGCGCCCAGGAACGACCGCATCAACGGGTGGTTGGCGGGGAACCCGAAGCGGCGCGGGTCCGCCGCGATGTCCGCGCTGCGGATGGTCTCGCCGTCGCGGATGATCGCGCCCAGGAGCCCCTCGCCCCGCGGCACGTGCGCGATGGCGGCCCGGCCCTCCGGGCTGATGCCGCTGGTGATGAAGCGCTCGATCCGGCCCCGCGCGTCCGCGATGCCGAGCGCGGCGAAGCGCGCCCCGACGAGCACGCGGACGCGGTCCACGATCAGCTGCAGCACGCGGTCCACGTCCAGCTCCGCCGCGACGGCGCGGGTCGCCTCCTCGAGCGCCGCCAGGCGCTCGGCACGGCCGTGGACCTCCGCCCGCGACCACGCCGCGTCCACCGCCAGCTCGATGATCCGGGCGATGGGCTCCGCGGCGCCGTCGGGCGCGTCCAGGAACAGGCGTCCCAGCGTCTCGTGGCCGACGTGCGAGCCGAGCGGGAACATCTCGAGCCGGCCGCGGGCCGCAGCCGGCGGCGGCGGCGACAGCGTCCCCACGCCGACCTCGAGGGTGGGCAGCGGCGGCGCGCAGACCTCGAGCACCGCGCCGCGCGCCCCGGCCACGTCCATGACCCCGTCGAGCGCCGCCGCGACGGCCGATCGCCGGTCCTCGGACGGGTCGACCTGCCACGCCTCCAGCGCCTCGAGGACCCTCGCGAGCGGCAGCTGGGACGCGGTGGCAGACTGGGGCGACGGGCTGATAGCGTCGCGGCGTACGGAGGTCATCGGCGTGAGCCTACCAGCCCCGCCCGCGCACGCGGGCGCACCGTCCCGGCCATTCGGGCCATGTGTCACTTCGCACCGCCCGCCGAGGCCGTGACCATGCCCGCACCCACTCGTCCCCCCAGCTCCGGAGAGCCAGTGCCCGTGGAACCCACCGTCCCCCAGCCGTCCGACGCGTCCCCGGTCGAGCCCGCCCAGGATCCCGTCGGAGCTGCGATCGACTCGCTCTCCCGCCGCGGCTTCCTGCGCGTCGCGGGCCTCGCCGGCGGGGGGATCGTGGCGGCGAGCGTCGCCGCCTGCGCCCCGGGCGCCGCGCCCCAGTGGAGCTTCGGCGCGCCGGCCACCCCGGGCGCGGCCACCGAGCCCCCGACGACCGCGCCGTCCGCGTCGGCGTCGGTCGCGCCGTCCGGGTCGGTCGCCCCGAGCGCCTCCGCGTCCCCGTCGCCCAGCCTCCCGGCCGGCTGGACCGACCACGACCTCGCGGCGCAGGTCAAGGTCCGCCGCTTCGTCGGCAACCTGTCGGACACGCTCGGGATCTCGGACCTCCTGGACAACGTCCTTGGCCCGAACAAGGAACCGCCGGAGTTCACCAAGGTCCCGTACGGCAACCAGCCGCTGGAGCCGACGAGCGTCGACGCCGACGGCACCAAGGTGTTCGACCTCACGGTGGACGAGATCGACTGGCAGATCGACGCGCTGATGCCGTCGGTCAAGGCCCTCGGCTACAGCAAGATGTGGCCCGGCCCGCTCATGCGGGTGACCGAGGGCGACAAGGTGAGGATGAACTTCACCAACAACCTGCCGGAGACGACGGCCGTCCACTTCCACGGGATCGCGTTCGGGGACCACCGGATGGACGGCGTCCCGTTCGTCAACCAGATGCCGATCGTCCCCGGCGAGACCTTCAGCTACGAGTTCGTAGCCACTCCCGCCGGCTCGCACATGTACCACTCCCACCACAACGCGACCGACCAGGTCGGGCGCGGGCTCCTGGGCGGGTTCATCGTGGATCCCAAGGACCCCAAGGACAGCTACGCGGAGAAGTACGGCGTCACCCAGGACATCGTGTTCATCCACAACGACGCCCTGGGCGGGTTCACGATCAACGGGCACGGCTTCCCGGCCACCCAACCGATCGTCGCCAAGCAGGGCGAGAAGGTCCTCATCCGGTTCATGAACGAGGGCCTGATGATGCACCCGTGGCACACCCACGGGTTCCGGATGAACGTCGTGGCCCGCGACGGGGCACCGCTGGGCAGCGCGTCGTTCGAGTGCGACACCCTGGGCGTCAACCCGGGCGAGCGGTGGGACGCGATCGTGACCTGCGACCGGCAGGGGCTGTTCGCCTTCCACTGCCACATCCTGTCGCACGTGGAGGGCCTGGACGGCATGTTCGGCATGGTGACGGCGCTCGTCATCCTGCCGCCGGACTGAGCCATGGACGCCACGGAACGGACCGGATGACCGCCGTGGCGTTCGGGACCGCACGACCAGCGCCTCCGCCCAGGGTCAGGAAGCTGCTGCTCGCGACGGACCTGTCGGAGGCGTCCACGGCGGCGACCGAGGAGGCGTTCGAGCTGGCCGGCCGGCTCGGTGCGTCGTTGCTCGTCGTGTCGGTGATCGACCCGGGGTCGCTGCGCCTGCCCGGTGGGCGCTACCACGCACGGATGGACCAGGTGCGCGCGCGCCGGGAGGCGATGGCGCAGGCGCTCGTCGAGCGGGGCCGCGATGCGGGCATCGCGGTGTCGTTCCTCGTCTGGGACGGCGATCCGGGAGACATGATCGTGTCCGCCGCGGAGGCCGAGCACGCCGACATGGTGATCGTGGGCAGCCACGGGCGCGGCGCCGTGGGCCGCCTGTTCATCGGGTCGGTGTCGGAGCACGTGGTCCGGCACGCCCCGTGCCCGGTGCTGGTGGTCCGCCCGCACGACGTCGCGCCGGCGCCGCTCGGGTAGGCCCCGGGCCCCGTGCGCAGGCGCCGCCGCCGCTCGGCAGGCGCCGGGCCTACTTGATGTAGACGCCCTCGGGGTCCAGCTC
>CAYJOH010000229.1:0-4804 GCA_964371685.1 uncultured Anaerolineaceae bacterium | reverse complement strand
GATGGGCCGCGACGAGGCCCTCATCCCGCTCGTGTCCTCGGCCAACGTCGCGTGCGGCTTCCACGCCGGTGACCCGCTCGTCATCCGGCGGACGATCGCGCTCGCGCTCGCGAGCGGCGTCGCGGTCGGCGCGCATCCCGGGTACCCGGACCTCGCCGGTTTCGGGCGTCGGCGGCTGGACATGGCGGCCGACGAGCTGAGCGCCGCCGTGGAGTACCAGGTCGCGGCGCTGGCCGGCATGACGCGCGCGGCCGGCGGCGCGCTGCGTCACGTCAAGCCGCATGGGGCGCTGTACAACACCGCCGCCGCCGACCCGGCGGTGGCCGGGGCCATCGCCGAGGGGGTGACACGGGTCTCGCGGGATCTCGTCCTCGTCGGGATGGCCGGCTCCGCGCTCCTCGCCGCCGGGCGGGCGGCCGGGCTCGCGGTGAGCGCCGAGGCGTTCGCCGATCGCGCCTACGAGCCCGACGGCCGGCTGCGGTCCCGCCGCCTCCCCGGGGCCGTCCACGCCGACACCGACGCGGTCGTGCGCCAGGCGCTCGCGATCGCCACCGGCGGGCCGGTGATCGCGTCCGATGGCTCGCCCCTCCGGATCGTGGCCGACACCCTGTGCCTCCACGGGGACACGCCCGGCGCGGTGGAGCACGCCCTCGCCATCCGCGAGGCGTTCGCGGCGCACGGGGTCCGCGTCTCGGCGGACCGGGAGCTGCGCGGGTAGCGCGTCGCCCGCGATGACCGCCGCCGTGGATCGTCCCCGAATCAGCCCGTTCGGCGACTCGGCGCTCCTACTCACGTTCGGCGACGGGATCGACGAGGCGGTCAGCCGGCGGGTCCGCGAGGCCGCCCGCGCGCTCCGGCGGCTCCGCGACGACCAGGCCGGGATCGGCGCCCCGGTGGCCGCCTACGCCTCGATCCTCCTGCCGTTCGATCCCCTGGCGACGTCGGCCGAGGCCGCGGCACGGCTGGCGCTCGAGGCGCTCGCGACCGCGGCGGCCGAGGACCCGGAGATCGCCGCGGCCGCGATCGAGATCCCCACCCGCTACGGCGGCGAGGACGGCCCCGACCTGCTCGAGGTCGCCGAGGCGCACGGGCTGACCGTCTCGCAGGCGATCGAGTGCCATGGCGGCGCGACCTACACCGTCGCGTTCCTCGGGTTCATGCCCGGCTTCCCGTACATGATCGGCGGGCCCGCGGAGCTGGACCATCCGCGCCGGCCCACGCCTCGGACCCGCGTCGCCGCCGGCAGCGTGGCCATCGCCGGGACCCAGGGCACGATCTACCCGTTCGCGTCGCCGGGCGGCTGGAACCTGGTCGGGCGGACGGACGTGCGGCCGTGGGACGCGCAGCGGGACCCGCCGGCGCGCCTCGCGCCCGGGTCGCGGGTCCGCTTCGTCCCGGTGCCGGACCGATGACGGACCGATGACGGCCGGCGCCCTCGAGGTCCTCGAGCCGGGCCTGCTGACCACCGTCCAGGACGCCGGGCGCGTGGGCTGGGAGCACCTCGGCGTGCCGCACGCCGGGGCGTGCGACCGGTGGGGCCTGGGCGTGGCCAACGCGCTGCTCGACAACCCGGCTGACGCGGCGGCGCTCGAGATGACGCTCGTGGGCCCGACGCTCCGCGCGCGCGGCTCGTGTGCGATCGCGCTCGGCGGCGCGGACCTCGGGGCCGAGGTCGAGGGGACCGGCGTCCGGCTCGCGCCCGGGACCACGCACACGCTGCGCGACGGCGACGTGCTCCGGTTCCTCGGCGGCGACCGGGGCATGCGCGGCTACCTCGCCGTCCCTGGCGGGTTCGACGTGCCGCCCGTGCTGGGCTCGCGGTCCACCTACCTCGCCGCGCGGCTGGGCGGGATGCATGGCCGGGCGCTGGTGGCCGGGGACGTGCTCGCGGCGGCCACGCCGGCCGGCGACGAGATCGGCACGCGCGTCTGGCCGGACCGCCCATCGCTGGAGCCGGACGGGGACCCGGTGCTGCGCGTCGTGGACGGCCCAGACGCGGCCGACCTCCCGGACGTGCTCGACGCGCTTCTTGGCGCGACCTGGGTCATCGACGAGGGGAGCGACCGGACGGGCGTCCGGCTCCGGGCCGGCGACGGCGGCGCGATCCCGGACGTCGGCCAGCTCGTGTCCCGGCCCGTGACCTTCGGCGCGATCCAGGTGCCGCCCTCGGGGGCGCCGATCATCCTCGGGGCCGACCACCAGACCGTCGGCGGCTACGCGGTCCCGGCCGTGGTCATCGGCGCGGACCTGCCGGTGCTCGCCCAGCTTCGGCCGGGCTCGAAGCTGGGCTTCGCGCGGGTCTCGATGGCGGAGGCGATCGCGGCCCTCCGTGGCCGGTCCGAGACGTTCCGCCGCGCGGCGGACCTGACGCGCCGCGACCGACTGTGGCACGACCTGTGGCTCAACACCGCGGGCTGACGCCGGCAGGACGGTGGGCGGCCGCCACCCCGCGGACGGCCGGACCTGTGCGACAGTGATCGCCGGCGCCCCGGCCACCAGGAGGAGACAGCGATGGTGATCTGCGTCCCGGTGACGCCCGACGGCATGGTCGACGGTGGCTTCGGCCGCGCGCCCCGCGTCGCGGTGTTCCGGATCGAGGCGGGAGAGGTCGCGACGGCCACGGTCCACGACGTGCGCTGGGACGAGCTCCACGACACCGGGCCCGAGGGCAGCCACCACGCCCGGATCGCCCGCTTCCTGATCGACAACGGCGTCGAAGGGGTCGCGGCCGGCCACGTGGGGCCGCCGATGCAGCACACGATGGCGAAGATGGGGATCCGCGTCTGGCTCGGCGCCGCGGGCGAGGCCCGTGCCGCGGCCGTCGCGGCAGCGACGCAGGCGGGGGGGACGCCGCGGCCGGAGCCGTCCGCATGACCACCTGGACTGACGCGTCTCCCGCCACCGCCCCGCACCCGCTCCTTGCCGCCGCCGGGGCGATCCTTCCCGACGTCATCGAGGTCCGCCGGCGCCTCCACCGGCGCCCGGAGATCGGGCTCCACCTGCCGGCGACGCAGGCGGTGGTCGCGGAGGCGTTGCGGGCGCTCGGGCTGGAGCCGCGCCTCGGTGGCTCGACCACGTCGGTCACGGCGGTCATCGAGGGCGCCCGGCCCGGCCCCACGATCCTGCTGCGCGCCGACATGGACGGCCTGCCGCTCCAGGAGGACACCGGGCTCGACTTCGCGTCGGAGGTCCCGGGCGCCATGCACGCCTGCGGGCACGACACGCACGTGGCGATGCTCCTCGGCGCGGCGCGGCTGCTCGCGGAGCGGCGTGACGCCCTCGCGGGCCGGGTCCTGCTCATGTTCCAGCCGGGCGAGGAGGGCTACCACGGCGCCCGGTTCATGCTCGAGGAGGGCCTGCTCGAGGAGGGCGCCCACGGGGCCGGCGGCGTGGCGCGGGCGATGGCGATCCACATCAGCACCCGCTATCCGTCGTCGACGATCGCCCTCCGGCCCGGGCCGCTGCTCGCGTCCACCGACGCCATCCGGGCCACGGTCCGCGGCCGCGGCGGCCACGCGTCGGCGCCACATCTCGCGCTGGACCCGATCCCGACCGCCGCCGAGCTCGTGCTCGCCCTCCAGGCGGCCGTCAGCCGCTCGGTGGACGCCTTCGATCCCGTGGTCCTCACGATCGCGCGGATCAGCGGCGGCACGACCAACAACATCATCCCCGAGACCGTCGAGATCGAGGGCACGATCCGGACGACCTCCCCGGAGAACCGCGCGCTGATGCGCGACCTCGTCCGTCGCGTGGCGGCCGGGGTGGCGGCGGCGCACGGCACCGCAGTGGACCTCGAGATCGACGAGGGCTACCCCGTGACGCTGTGCGACCCGGACGTCACGGCGAGGGTCCGCGACCTCGCCGTCGAGCTCGCCGGCGAGGCCTCCGTCCTGGACATGGACCATCCGATCATGGGCGGCGAGGACTTCTCCTACGTCACCGAGCGGGTGCCCGGGATGATGGCCTTCCTCGGCGCCCGCCCGGCCTTCGAGGACCCCGCCACGGCGCCCCAGAATCACTCCAACCTGGTCGTGTTCGACGAGCCGTCGATGGCGCTGGGCGTCGCGCTGTACGCCGCCGCCGCGATCGACTTCCTGGGCGGGGACGCGTAGCGACGCGGGGCGGCCGGCTAGCCGCTCGTCACCATCGGGACCAGGCGCAGGACCGGGATCGACCGGCTTCCGGCGGCCCGCGCGTACCGCTCGTAGTTGCGGTCACGCTCGACGATCCGGGGCCAGGCCGCATCGGCCGCGTCGGGTGCCAGCACCTCGGCACGCACCGGGATCGTGCGGCCCTTGACCTCGACCCGCGCCTCCGGCGTCGCGACGAGGTTGAAGTACCAGCCGGGGTGCGAGGCGCCACCGTCGTTCGCTGCCGCGAGCAGCATCGTGTCGCCGTCCGGGAAGAACTGCAGGACCACGGTGCGCTCGCGTCCCGAGCGTCGACCGCGGGTCGTCAGCAGCAACGCGTCCACCTTGAACGGCCCGGCGATGGCGCCCTTCGACCGCCGGAACACCCACACCCCGAGCGGCGACAACCAGCGGTCCAGCCCGCGATGCAGGAACAGCCCGATGCGCTCCCTGCCGCTGATCCCGTGAACCCGTCCCGTGCTCATCCCTCGCCTCCGTCCGCGGCGACCCGGTCGATGATGGAGCCGGACGGCCGCGGCGCACAGGGCCAGTGCGCCCGGGGATGGTGTCGACGGACCGGGAGCGCCCCCCCATCATCGGCGACGCTCTGCGCCTCATGCGCGAGGGATCGAGGGCTCGATGACCTGCTCCGCCTGCGGCACGCCCAACCCGGC
>CAYJOH010000228.1:0-4810 GCA_964371685.1 uncultured Anaerolineaceae bacterium | reverse complement strand
AGGCGATCGAGACCGTGATCGAGCTCGAGCACATGGGCCTGCCGTTCAACCGGACCGAGGACGGCCGGATCGACCAGCGCCGGTTCGGCGGCCACACCCGCAACTTCGGCGAGGGCCCCGTCAAGCGTGCGTGCTACGCCGCGGACCGCACCGGCCACATGATCCTGCAGACCCTCTACCAGCAGTGCCTCAAGCACGGGGTCAAGTTCTACGACGAGTACCACGTCGTGGACCTGGTGACCGAGGGCGGCGAGCTGGGCGACGGCGGGCGTGCGGCCGGCGTGGTCGCGTACCGGATCGCGGACGGGGACCTGGTGGTCCTCCGCTCCAAGGCGGTCCTGCTCGCCACCGGCGGCTTCGGGCGCATGTTCCGGGTCACCTCCAACGCCTGGAGCCTGACCGGCGACGGCGTCGCGCTGGCGTACCGGCACGGCGTGCCGATGCAGGACATGGAGTTCTACCAGTTCCATCCCACGGGCATCGTGGGGATCGGGATCCTCCTGTCCGAGGCGGCCCGGGGCGAGGGTGGGACCCTGCTCAACGACGCCGGCGAGCGGTTCATGAAGGACTACGCGCCGAACCTGATGGAGCTCGCGCCACGGGACATGGTCAGCCGCGCGATCTACCAGGAGATCCGCGCCGGCCGCGGCATCGGGGGCAAGGACTACGTGTACCTCGACGTCCGCCACCTCGGTCGCAAGGTGATCGAGGAGAAGCTGCCGGACATCACGGAGTTCGCCCGGGTGTACCAGGGCGTCGAGCCGCTGACCGAGCCCGTGCCGATCCAGCCCACCGCCCACTACGCGATGGGCGGCATCCCGACGGACCTGCTCACCCGCGTCACGCGCGACACCGCCCACACGGTGGTTCCGGGCCTGTACGCGGCCGGCGAGGCGGCCAGCGTGTCCGTCCACGGCGCGAACCGCCTGGGAACGAACTCGCTGGTGGACCTCCTGGTGTTCGGCCGGCGGGCCGGCCGTCAGATGGTCGCGGACGTGCGCGGCGTCGGGATGCCGTCGGTCGACGCGGCGGTCATCGAGCCGGTCCGCGCGGAGCTCGAGGCGATCCGCGGCCGCCAGGGCGGCGAGCGGGCGGCGGCCATCCGCAAGGACCTCGCCGACGTGATGATGGACGACGTGGGCGTGTACCGCGACGAGACCTGCCTGCGGCGGGCCCAGAAGGCCGTCGGCGAGCTGCGCGAGCGGTACCGCACGGTCACCATCCACGACACGGGCACGACGTTCAACACGGACCTCCTCGAGGCCCGTGAGCTGGGCTACCTGCTCGACTGCGCGGAGACGACGGTGGTGTCCGCGCTCGCCCGCACCGAGAGCCGCGGGGCGCACAGCCGCGAGGACTTCCCGGAGCGCGACGACGCGAAGTTCCTCGCCCACACCCTCGCCACGCGGCGGGATGGCGTGATCTCACTCAGCTACAAGCCGGTGACGATCACCAAGTTCCAGCCCAAGCCCAGAACCTACTGAGCGGGGGCCGAGACACGATGCAGGTCGAGCTTCGCATCCTCCGCTACGACCCCGAGCGGGACCGCAGGCCCCACGAGGAGTCGTACCGCGTGGAGGCCGGGCCCATGGACCGGGTGCTGGACCTCCTCCACCGGGTCAAGTACGAGCAGGACGGCACGCTCACGTTCCGCCGCTCCTGCGGCCACGGCATCTGCGGCTCGGACGCGATGCTGATCAACGGCCGCAACCGGCTGGCGTGCAAGATCCGGGTGGACCAGCTGGGCGGCAAGCGGATCACCGTGGCGCCGCTGCCCGGGCTGCCGGTGATGAAGGACCTGGTCGTGGACATGGAGGCCTTCTTCGCCAAGTTCCGGAGCGTCCAACCGTTCCTGGTCAACGAGGGTCCGGTCCCGGTGCGGGAGCGGCGGCAGTCGGCGCACGACCGGGAGCGCTTCGACGACACCACCAAGTGCATCCTGTGCGCGGCCTGCACGAGCTCCTGCCCGTCGTTCTGGGCGCAGCCGGCGTACGTGGGACCGGCCGCGATCGTCAACGCCCACCGGTTCATCTTCGACACCCGCGACGACGCCGCCGAGGAGCGGCTCGAGATCCTCGCCGACAAGGACGGCGTGTGGCGCTGCCGCACGATCTTTAACTGCACCGACGCCTGTCCGCGCGGGATCCACATCACGCAGGCGATCCTCGAGGTCTCCCGAGCGATCGTGGAGAGACACGCCTGACGACAGGAAACGGGGCGGCCGAACCGGGCGAGGTCGCCCTGCCGCAGATCCCGCACCTGGTCATCCGCACCGACGGCGCGGCGCGCGGCAACCCCGGGCCGGCCTCGCTGGGCGCGGTGCTGATCGACGGGTCGCGACCCGACGCGCTCGACCCGGTCGCGCCCCCGGACGCGACGATCTCGGAGGCGCTCGGCCACCAGACCAACAACGTGGCCGAATGGACGGGCCTCGTCCGGGCGCTGGACCTTGCGGTGCGGCTCGGCGCCGAGCGGGTGGACCTGTTCCTGGACTCGAAGCTGATCGTCGAGCAGCTCCACGGCCGGTGGCGGGTCAAGGACGCCAAGCTGCAGCCGCTGTGGGCCGAGGCGAAGTCGATCCTCGCCGGCGTCCGCGTGTGGTCCGCGACGCACGTGCCGCGGGCCCAGAACTCGGCGGCGGACCGGCTGGCCAACGAGGCCCTCGACCGGGTGGCGGCGGGGGGACCGGCGCGAGTGGCCAGGGCCCGGCGCGCGGCGCCCGGGAACTGAGGCGGGAGGCGCGAACGATGCCCACGGTCGTCTGCTTCGGCGACTCGAACACGCACGGCATGGACCCGGTCACGATGGGCCGGTACCCGCGCGACGTCCGGTGGCCCGGCGTGCTGGCCGCCGAGCTGGCGGGGTCCGCGGACGTGATCGAGGAAGGGCTCAACGGCCGGACCACGATCTGGGACGACCCGTACCTCGAGGGCCGCAACGCGCGGCCGTACCTGCTGCCCTGCCTCCGGTCGCACGCGCCGGTCGACGTCCTGGTGCTGATGCTGGGCACCAACGACCTCAAGTCGATCTTCGGGCGGTCGGCGCACGAGATCGCCGCTGGTGCCGGGGCGCTCGTGGAGCTCGCGCTCACGTCGGCCACCGGCCCGGACGGGGGCGCCCCGCGGGTGCTGCTCGTCGCGCCGCCGCGGCTGGGCGAGATCACCGAGCACGCCGAGGCCTGGGGGTTCGGCGCGGCGCGCGAGACCGCGGCCCGCCTGCCGGCGCTGTACCGGATCGTGGCGGAGGTGAAGGGCGTCGCGTACCTGGACGCGGCGGCGCTCGTGGGCGGCGACCCCGTGGATGGCGTCCACCTCGGCGCGCCCGACCACCTGATCCTGGGCCGGGCGATCGCGGCGGCGGTGCGCGACCTGCTGTGACCGGGCGCCCACTGAGGCTCCCGCACCGGGCGCCGTACAATGCGCGGGCCAGCGAGGCGGCCGGACGGTCGCGCGCCGGCCGGGCGACCGGCGGGCGTGAGGAAAGTCCGAGCTCCCCAGCGCAGGGTGGCGGGTAACGCCCGTCCGCCGCGAGGCGAGGACCAGTGCCACAGTGACGATGCCGGCCCCTCGGGGCCGGAGTGAAACGCGGCAAACTCCACCCGGAGCAAGGCCAAATAGGAGGGCGCAACCCCGGTTCGCCGGGGGGAGAGGCGCGCTGCCCAGCCCTCGGGTCGGCTGCACGAGCCGTCGGGCAACCGGCGGCCTCAGATGGATGACCGTCGCCGTGGCGCGAGCCGCGGCACAGAACTCGGCTTACAGGCCGCCTCGCTGGCACATCCCCTGACCCCGGCGCGTCACCGGTCCTTGCCTTGGGGCCGACATCGATTCGGCGACCACCTGATCACGGCGTCCGGACGACGGCTGACAGGACCAGTCGACGGTGCCGCTGAGCTGATCGGGTTCCGTGGCGCGCGAGCCGCTCGGGCCGGGTACCCGGACCGCCGTGAAGCGGAGGTGCCCGGTGAACGCGCCGGTGCCCAGGTCCGTCACGGACAGGTCGGGTCCCGTGGTGGCGACGTAGTCGGCAGACCCGGCGGTCGGCGAGCTCATCGAGATCGTGAGCTCGGTCCGCATCGCGCCTCCGTTCGGCACGAGACGGAGCAGGACGGCGACCCAGCGATCGCCGAGCATCGTGTCGGGCATGAACACCAGGAACACGGTCGCGCCGGGCGGATGCGACCGGCAGGTCGCCGCCGCGCGCCAGTCCATCGCCTTTGGCTCCGCGACGTGGACGATCACCGTGCCCGGATGCTCGAGATCCGCGTCGGGACTCCGGTACGCCGGGCCGAGCGCGTAGCCGACGCCGGCCGCGATGAGCGCAACGCTCGTGAACGCCGCCAGCGCCC
This sequence comes from uncultured Anaerolineaceae bacterium, assembly GCA_964371685.1. GTDB lineage: Bacteria > Chloroflexota > Limnocylindria > Limnocylindrales > CSP1-4 > CAIXZV01. Next base: position 465 of record CAYJOH010000228.1, on the reverse strand, counting down.
GGGCCGTGCCGCTCCGCCGCGCGATCGTTGCCCAGACCGCGGCCAGGCCCGCCAGCACGATGACACCGAGCAGGCCGCCCGCCAGGAACAGGCTCGTGTAGATCGATGCGCTGCCCCGGATGGCGACCCCGACCAGGGCGCCGGCGGCCATCCCACCCGCGATCGCCGCGACGACCTCCGGCCGCGGTGGCTGCCTCCGCTCGACCCTGCCCGGCTCACGCATGGCTCAGCTCCCGCCGGACAGGGTGCGGTACCGGGCGGTTGCGGGCGAGTGGCATGTGTCACGAGGCGCGCCGACGACAGGGGCGCAAACGCACGGACCGCTTCTGCCAGGGTCCCGGGGGTGACGGCGTGCGCCGGCGGTCGTTGCCTAGTCTTCGTCCGGGCGGAAGATGTGCGCGGCCGTGCAGGCGTTGCAGATCGGCAGGGCGGAGTCCAGGTCCCCGAGCGGGATCGGCAGCCGGC
>CAYJOH010000227.1:0-4811 GCA_964371685.1 uncultured Anaerolineaceae bacterium | reverse complement strand
CGCCGGGGTCGTGCACCGACCAGCGCCAGGCGGCCTCGTAGCCGTCGAAGGCGAGGCCGCGCTCGCTCGCCAGCCAGGCCAGGTAGCGGCCCATCCGCGTTCGCTCGCGGGCGTCTGCGGATGGCGACCAGAGGACCTCGGGGCTGTCCGGACGCGGCTGCGGGACGCGGGCGCGGTTCGTCACGACGCGGATTGTGGGGCCTCAGCGTGCCGCGGGCTCGGCCACGACGGAACGAGCGAGGCGGCCCCCGAAGGAGCCGCCTCGTTGCTGTCCCGGTGAAGGTGTCCGCCGAAACGGACCTTCTGCCACGCGCCAGGATCATCTATCGCGTCGGCTGAACCGACTACCCTAACCCAACCTACCCATGATCCTGATGCTGGGGCAGCGCTGGCTGACTGGCAGCACGGATATCCTAGCGGCCTAGTGCGGATTAGGGAAGGGTTTTGTTCGGCCCTTCGGTGAAAAATGCTTAACGTTCATGTGCGCGACGGCCATCCGGTCGCACGGGACGGGGGCATCAGGCCGCGGCGGGCGGCACGTTCTGGTTCCGCCGGAACAGGTTCGTCGGGTCGTGGCGGCGCTTGACCGCGGCGAGCCGGTCCCAGGTCCGGCCGGGGTAGGCGGCACGGACCCGGTCCTCGCCCTCGTCGTTGAGGAAGTTGACGTAGGCGCCGTCGTCGCCCTGGCGCAGCGCCGCCGCGAGCCCGGTGACCCACGCCTCGCGCACGGGCCGGTCCTCGGCGCCGTCGTAGAACGCGGCCACGGCGACCATGATCCGGCTCGCGCGGTGCGCGAACGCGGTCGCGTCAGCCGGCACCCGGGCCATCGCCCCACCCAGCACGCGCAGCTGGACGACGCGCATCGACGCGTCCGAAGCCTCGAGCTGCTCGACGATGGTGGTGGCGACGTCCCGGTCCACGTGGTCGAGGAACATCGTCCGCGCCACGGCGGTCGGGCGGTACGAGGGGTCCTCGGGCGGGTACATCTCGGGGTAGCTCATCGGCCGCACCATGTCGGCGAGCGGCGTGGCGAGCGCCCGGAACGGTGCGATCGCCCGCTGGCCCGCCTCGCCGTCACCCGAGTGGAGCAGCATCCCGAGGATCACGAGGCGCCCGTGGACCTCCGGCGGCAGGAACGGCATCGGCGGCGCGGGCATGACGTTGGCGATCGTCGACAGCTCCTCGGGCGCGGCCTCGGCGGCCGCGATGAACCCGGCGACCGTGTCCGGGGTCGCGGGCAGCACCAGCATCCCGCCGGTCACCGACTCCAGCGGGTGGAGGCGGAACCGGAACCGGGTCGCCACGCCGACGTTGCCGCCACCCCCGCGGACCGCCCAGAACAGGTCCGGCTCCGTCTCGGCGTCCACGAGCCGGACCTGGCCGTCCGCGGTGACGATCTCGGCCGCGAGCAGCGAGTCGATCGTGAGGCCGTGCTTGCGCACGAGGTAGCCGATGCCGCCGCCCAGCGTGATGCCGCCGACGCCGACCGAGCCGGTGTCGCCGAACCCGGTCGCCAGGCCGTGGCCCGCCGCCGCGGTCGTGTACTCGCCGGCGGTCAGCCCGGTCCCGGCCCAGGCCGTGCGCGTGTCGGGGTCGATGTCCAGGGACTTGAGGCCGCGGACGTCGAGCACGAGCCCGCCCTCGATCGTGCCGTGGCCGGCGCCGCTGTGGCCGCCGCTTCGGACGGCGAGCTCCAGGCCGGCCTCGCGGGCGAGCACGACGACCCGCGCGACGTCCCCGGCGTCGGCGACCTGGACGATCGCCGCCGGGTGGCTGTCGAACTCGCCTGACGCGACGACCCGCGCCGCGTCGTAGCCGGGATCGTCCGGGCCCAGCACCGACCCGCGCACGATGGCGCGCAGGTCGGCGATCGACAGGCTGCCGGTGGGTGTGGTGATGGACTGCACGGGACGCCTCCTGGACGCTGGAATGGTGAACGGAACCGGGCTACGCGGCGGCTGCAGCCTCGACCTCATCGTCGGGGCCGAACGCGGATTCGTCATCCGCCTCGGCCATGCCGCCCGAGCCCACGTTGCGGAGCAGGGTAAGGGCAATGACCGCAACCACGACGGCGACGACGGCGCTGATGGCGGCCGCGGCCTGCATCCCGAGGACGAACGCCTCGCGCGCGACCGCGAGCACCTCGTCACCCAGGCCCGGCGGCAGCTGGGCGGCGACGCCGACGGCACCGCCCAGCGTGTCGCGCACGGCGACCGCGGCCGCCTCCGGGACGCCGGCGGGCAGCGACGTCGCGACCTCGCCCCGGTACAGGGCCACGCCCAGGCTGCCCAGGATCGAGATCCCGAGCGCCCCGCCGAGCTCCGCGGCGGTCTCGGAGATCCCCGAGGCGGCCCCGGCGCGCTCGGGCGGCGCGGAGCCGACGATCAGCTCCGTGGTGAGCGACATCACGGGCGCCATCCCGAGCGAGATCACGACCGAGCCGGCCACGACCACGGCCAGGCCGTCCGCGCCCCCGACGCGGGTCAGCAGCGCGAGGCCCACGGCCGAGACCGCGAGCCCCCCGCCGATCACGTACGCCGGGCGGGCGAGGCGGATCAGCCGCGGCGCGAGGTTGGACGCGACCACGAACCCGATCGCGGACGGCAGCGACCACAGCCCGGCCTCGAGGGGCGACAGGGCGAGCACCAGCTGGAGGAACTGGGCGACGAACAGGAAGTAGCCCACCGCCACGAAGATCGTCAGCACGTTCACGACCAGCGACGCGGAGAACGCCGGGACCCGGAACAGCCGCAGGTCGATCATCGGGTCCGGCAGCGTCAGCTGGCGGCGCACGAACAGGAACCCCACGACGAGGCCGACGGCGATCGCCGCCGCGGGCACGACCCCGGGCCCGTCCTGGGCGATCTGCTTGAGCCCGAAGATCGCCGCCAGGACCGCCACCAGCGACATCGCGGCACTGGGCAGGTCCAGGCGCCCGGCGTCCGGGGCGCGGTACTCGGGCAGCACGATCGGCCCCAGCACGAGCAGCAGCGCCATCACCGGCAGCGCCAGCAGGAACACCGAGCCCCACCAGAACTGCTCCAGCAGCACGCCGCCGAGCACCGGCCCGATCGCGCTCCCCGCCGAGAACGCGGAGATCCACACCGCGATCGCCCGCGCCCGCTGCCCGGGGTCCTGGAACATCGTGAAGATGAGCGACAGCGTCGATGGCGCCAGGGTCGCACCGGCGATCCCCAGCAGCGCCCGGCTGGCGATCAGCATCTCGGGGCTGGTCGAGAACGCGGCCAGGACCGACAGCACGCCGAACGCCGCGGCGCCCACCAGCAGCAGGCGACGGCGGCCCACCCGGTCGCCGAGCGTCCCCATCGTGACCAGGAAGCCGGCCACCATGAAGCCGTAGATGTCGATGATCCACAGCAGCTGGCTGCTGCTCGGCCGGAGGTCCTCGCTGATCGAGGGCACGGCCAGGTGGAGGACCGTCAGGTCCATGACGTAGAGCAGGCAGGCGAGGGCGAGCACGGCGAGGCCGATCCACTCGCGGCGGCCGGCCCGGGGCGGGGTCGTGGAGGTCATGGCGGGGACGCGCTCCATGCGGCTGGTGTCGTGTGTTCAGACCGGGGTCGGGGGCGGGACTCATCGGTCCCCGGGCCGCGGCCCAAGCATCGCGCCCAATCCGGACACCTTGTGTCCGATTAGTCCAGGTGCCGGAAACGGTCTTGATGACGAGGAGGTCCTCGGTGGCCCGTCTGACGGCGCGCGCTCACGTGATCCTGGTGGACGCCGCGACGCTCGGGAGACCCGACGCCGCGACGATCGACGCCCTGGCCCGGCTCGCCCTGACCGCCCGCCGGCGTGGCTGCCGCGTGCGGCTCGTGCACGCTCCCGCGGACCTGCGCGACCTCGTCGTCCTCGTGGGCCTCGCCGGCGTGCTGCCCTGCGAGCCCGGGTCAGGCGTCCAGCCGCGGCGGCAGCCCGAACAGCGGGAAGAACCGGCCCGTGTCGAGGAAGAACATGATCCCGGCGATCCGCTCGCCCTCGAGCTCGAGGACGTGGAGCGCCCACGGCTCCCAGCCGCCATCCGGCGCGGGCTTGTACTGCCCGAAGGCGGGTGACCCGTTCGCGGTGGTCGGCAGCAGCCGCGACCCGCGGCACCCGATGCCGGGCCCCAGGCACCAGCTGCGGATGTCGTCGTGGGTCCGGAGCCACAGCTCGTACGGCGGCATGGACCAGGTGGCGTCCTCGTGGAGCAGCGCCGTGAGCGAGTCCATGTCGTAGCGCTCGAACGCGTCCACGTAGCGGCGGAGCAGCGCCCGCGCCTCCTCGTCGAGGGGCCGGCCGCCGCCCGCGGCGACGTCCCGCGAGGCCATCGTGGCCCGGGCCCGCTGCAGCGCGCTGTTGACCGAGGCCACGCTGGTGCCCAGCAGCTCGGCCACCTCGTCGGCGTGCCAGTGGAGCACCTCGCGCAGGATCAGCACCGCGCGCTGCCGGGGCGGCAGGTGCTGCAGCGCGGCCACGAAGGCGAGCCGGATCGACTCCCGGGCGATCGCGACGTCCGCCGGATCGCCGCCGGCGGGCACGACCCGCTCGTCGGGGACCGGCTCGACCCAGGCGGTCTCGACCAGGGCGGCGCCCAGGGGCTCGCTCGCGCTCGACGCGGAGGAGAGGTCCATCGGCCGTGCCCGGCGCTGGCGCGATCCCAGCATGTCGAGGCACACGTTGGTGGCGATGCGGTACAGCCACGACCGCAGCGCGGACCGGCCCTCGAACGTGTCGAAGCTGCGCCACGCCCGGATGAAGGTCTCCTGGACGGCGTCCTCGGCCTCGAACGCCGCTCCCAGCATCCGGTAGCA
>CAYJOH010000226.1:0-4821 GCA_964371685.1 uncultured Anaerolineaceae bacterium | reverse complement strand
TCCGCCTACGCGACCGAGGAGATCATCCTCGCGTTCATCCTGGCCGGTGTCGGCGGCGCGGCGTTCGACCTCTCGATCGAGGTCAGCATCGCGATCGCCGTCCTGCTCGCGATCGTGGCCTTCAGCTACCGCCAGGTGTGCATCGCCTATCCCAACGGCGGCGGCTCGTACTCCGTGTCCAAGGCGAACTTCGGCCGGCTGGCCTCGCTCGTGGCCGCGTCGGCGCTGATGATCGACTACACGCTCACGGTCGCCGTCTCGACGTCCTCGGCCGTGGAGCAGATCGCGTCCGCGGTCCCGGCGCTGGACCCCGTCCGGGTCCAGATCGGCGTGATCGCGATCGGGATCATCCTGGTGGGCAACCTGCGCGGCGTCCGTGAGGCGGGCAGCATCTTCGCGATCCCGACCTACCTGTTCCTGGGCAGCGCGTTCCTGATGATCGCGATGGGCGTGTTCCGGATCGTGGCCCAGGGCGACACGGGCCCGACCCCGTCGCCGGAGGTGATCCGCGCGACCACCGAGACCGCCCAGAGCGTGGGCATCCTGATCCTGCTCCGGGCCTTCGCCTCGGGCGCGGTCGCCCTCACCGGCACGGAGGCGATCGCGACCGGCGTGCCCGCCTTCCAGCCGCCGGAGCCCAGGAACGCCGCCCGGACGCTGATGACGATGGCCGTCATCCTGGGCACGCTGTTCGTGGGCATCACCTTCCTCGCCGCCAACTTCCACATCCTGCCCATGGAGGAGCCCAAGCAGACGGTGATCGCCCAGATCTCGCGCCACGTGTACGGCGACACCGTCGGGTTCTACCTGTTCCAGGCGTTCACTGCGCTGCTGCTGTTCCTGGCCGCGAACACGTCCTTCGCGGCCTTCCCGCGGCTGTCCGCTGTCCTCGCCGAGGACGGTTTCATCCCGCGCCACTTCGCGTTCCGCGGCGACCGGCTCGCGTTCTCGCAGGGGATCCTGCTGCTCGGCGCGTGCGCCGCCACCCTGGTGGTCATCGGCGGCGGCTCGACGCACGCCCTCATCCCGCTGTACGCCGTGGGCGTGTTCATCGACTTCACGATCTCGCAGGCAGGCATGGTCCGGCACTGGCTGTCCACGAAGGAGCAGGGCTGGCGCTACCGGATCGTCATCAACGCCACCGGCTGCGTGCTGACCGCCGTGATCGCGATCGTCGTCACCTCGGTCAAGGCGCCCACCTCGCTGGTCGTGATCGTCCTGATCCCGACCCTCGTGAGCGTGATGCTGTTCGTCCGACGCCAGTACGATGGCCAGGCGGAGGAGCTCCACGTCCGCGACGACATGGTGTTCGAGAAGGCGCGTCGCGACCAGCGGGTGGTGATCCCGGTCAACGGAATCAACCGGTCGGTCGTCCAGGCCGTGATGTTCGGGCGCACCCTGGCGACCGACCCGTCGATGCTCCAGGCCGTGTTCGTCACCACCGACCCCGACGAGGCGAACTCGCTGCGCGAGCGCTGGGAGCGGCAGCTGCCCGGCGTGCCGCTGGTGATCGTCGAGTCGCCGTACCGCGCGATCGTGGGGCCGATGGTCACCTACCTCGACGTGCTGGACCGCGCCTGGCCGCCGGACCGCGAGGCGCCGACGACGATCGTGGTCCTGCCCGAGTACGTGGCCAAGCACTGGTGGGACCGCCTGCTGTACAACCAGTCCGCGAAGCGGCTCAAGGCCGCGCTGGTGGGCCGGGAGCACACCGTGATCGCCAACGTCCCGTACCGCCGTACCTCGTCGTAGCCGCCCGGCTGTGTGGCCCCCGGGCGGTCGAGCCGGCGGGCCGGTGGTATCGTGAACCCGGCGTGACGACCGTCCCGGACGCGCGTGTCACAGCGTCCATCGTCGCCACCATCACGGAGGCTTCAAGGCCCGTGGCCGATTCGTCGGCACCCCAGTTCCGGCGCGCCGTCATCGCGCTTTCCGGCGGCCGGACCGACCGGTCGATCGTCGCCCTGGCGTCCGACCAGGCTCGCGCAGACCACGCGGAGCTGATCGGCGTGCACGTCGTCGAGATCGACTGGACCCTGCCGCTGGATGCGGACGTGGCCGGCCGGTCCGAGGATGCCCAGCGGGTGCTGGACATCGCCGAGACGACCGCCGAGGCGCACCGCTACAAACTCGACACCGTGCTGCTGCAGGCCCGCGACGTCGGCGCTGCCATCGTCGACGAGGCCACGGAGCGCGACGCCGACCTGATCATCTGCGGCCTGCCGTTCCGTCGGCGCTTCGGCGGCGACTTCGCGATCGGCGCCACCATCCCCTACATCCTGAAGAACGCGCCCTGCGCGGTATGGGTCATCCGCGAAGCGATGCCCGAGGAGCAAGCATGAAAGCCGTGATCGTCGGCTGCGGCCGCGTCGGCGCCGGGCTGGCCGACGAGCTGGACCGCGCCGGCTGGCAGGTCCTCATCCTGGACACCTCGACGGCGGCCTTCGACCGCCTGCCGTCCACCTTCCGGGGCACCGCGCTCCGCGGGGACGGCACCGACGAGGACACCCTGCGCCGGGCCGGCGCCGAGGACGCGGACCTGTTCCTGTCGCTCACCGAGGGCGACAACCGGAACGTGATGGCGGCGCAGCTGGCGATCGAGGCGCTTGGTGCCCGCCGGACGGTCGCCAAGATCAACGACCCGGTGCGTGCCGAGGCGTACGCCCACCTGGGGATCGCCGCGCTGTGCCGCACCAACCTGATGACCAGCGCGGTGCTGGGGTTCGTGGGGCAGGCCATGGGCGACCGTCCGGGCATCTACACGCCGGTGGTCGAGCACTCGCATGCCGACGACCCGGTATCTCCCGCGGGCGGCACGCCCTCGACGGAGGCCTGAGCGATGTTCGTGCTGGTCGTGGGCGGCGGCAAGGTCGGCTACTACCTGACCAAGGAGCTCATCGAGTCCGGGCACGAGGTGGCCCTGATGGAGAAGGACCGCTTGCGGGCGGGCCAGATCGCGGACGAGATCGGATCCGTCGTGATCTCGCACGACGGCTGCGAGGGCAAGTACCTCCACGAGGCCGGGGCGAACCGGGCCGACATCGTGGCGGCGGTGACCGGCGACGACGAGGACAACCTGGTCATCTGCCAGATGGCCAAGCACCACTTCGACGTGCCCCGGACGATCGCCCGGGTCAACAACCCCAAGAACGAGTCGCTGTTCCGCCACCTGGGCGTGGACGAGATCATCAGCCCGACGCGCATGATCCTGGGCTCGATCGAGCAGGACATCCCCGTCCACGAGCTGCTCCACCTCGCGGCGCTGGGCGTGGGCGAGCTCGAGATCATCGAGGCGCGGCTGCAGCCGGGGTCACCGGCGATCGGCCGGAGCGCGCTCGACCTGTCGGTGCCGGAGGGCTGCTCGCTGTTCGGCGTGATCCGCGACGGGAAGCCGACGCCGCTCAGCGCGGGGACGGTCCTGGCAGAGGGCGACAAGGTGATCGCCATCGGGCGGCCGGACTGCGAGCCCGCGCTCCGTGACCAGCTGATCGGCGAGTCCGAGGGGTAGCGCCGCCGCGCCTCGGGGCGCGGGGCGGGCACGCGGGCCCGGCCGCGCGATGGGAGCCGGGCCGGGCCCCGGCGGGCGCGGATTCCCTCCGTCAATCTCCATTCGCCGCAGGCATTGTACGTACGATCGCGCAGACATCTTGACAACGTCATTGTCATGGTTCTAGGCTGTGGCATGGCCGGTGGCGCAGTGGCGCTTCGGCCCCTATCCCGCACCAGGCCGGCGGCGTAGAACCGCCGGCGGACCAGCAGGAGGTTCGATGCGATGACGCTCGTGCGCCGCCCGTCGCCCTTCAGCGAGCTGATGACGCTCCGCCAGGCGATGGACCGTCTGTTCGACGATTCGGTCTTCCGGCCGTTCACCCCGTACAACGGCAGCGAGCTCATGCGGCTGCCGCTCAACGTCCGCGCGACCGCGGACGCGCTCGAGGTTGAGGCCGAGCTCCCGGGCCTCAAGCCGGAAGACGTGGACATCACCCTCGAGAACAACACCCTGACCATCCGCGCCGAGGACCGCACCGAGCGGGCCGAGGAGCAGGGCGACTGGATCGTGCGCGAGATCGCGCGCGGCAGCGTGATGCGGACGGTGACCCTGCCGACGGGCCTCGAGGCCGACAAGGCGGAGGCCACCTTCGAGCACGGCGTGCTCAAGCTCCGGATCCCGAAGGCCGAGCAGGTCAAGCCGCGCCAGATCCAGATCAAGCCCGTGACCAGCGGCGAGGCCAAGGCCGTCGGGGCCGGCACCCCCGACGCCGGCGACAAGGTCGGGGCCTGACGCATATGGCGGCTGCGCGCCGGCCGGACCGGGACCCGACCCGGCCGGTCTACGTCATCAGCGTGGCTGCGACCCTTGTCTCGGCGCACCCGCGGACGCTCCGGATCTACGAAGACGAGGGCCTGGTCTGCCCGGCGCGCACACCGACCAACATCCGCCTCTACTCGGAGGCCGACATCCGCCGGATCCTGTGGATCCGGCACCTGACGCGGGACCGTGGCGTCAACCTCGCCGGGGTCCGCACCCTGTTCGAGCTCGAGGAGCGGCTGGGCAAGCGCATCCTCGAGGCGCTCTACGACGAAGGAACACGCGAGCAGCACGGCGAGGCCGGCGCTGCCGCGGCACGAACCGATACCCGGACCGAATCCCGCACCGGAACCCGAACCGACGTGCCGGACCAGCCGGCCGGCACCCCAAGGAGACCCTGATGGCCAAGCGACCGTCGAACCCGGAGGAGCAGCAGACCACACCCGCGATCCGGGAGCTGCCGCTCGTCGCGCTCCGGGAGACGGTCATCTTCCCGGAGATGATCGTCCCCC
>CAYJOH010000225.1:0-4829 GCA_964371685.1 uncultured Anaerolineaceae bacterium | reverse complement strand
CGGCGCAGCCGCAGCAGGTCGAACACCAGGTCGTGCTTGAGCAGCTGGATCGCCTTGGCGGGATCCACGCCCTTGGGGCAGACCTGCGAGCACTCGCCGGCGAAGTGGCAGCGCCACGGGCCGGAGCCGCCCGAGAGCACCGCCCGGCGCCGGTCGAAGCCCGCATCCCGGCTGTCGCCGTCGTAGCGCTGGGCCTGGCCCAAGGGCATCGGGCCCGCGTACTGCGGGTCGGTCGCCACGGTCGGGCAGGCGGCCATGCAGCAGCCGCACTTGATGCAGTAGCTGAACTGCAGGTAGCGCTCCAGCTCGTGCGGCGTCTGCCGGTACTCGCGGGTCGGGGCCTCCTGCTCGCCGATGTCCTCGCGGACGAGGTACGGCGCCATGCCGCGGTGGACCTCGAACATCGGCGCGAGGTCCGGGACGAGGTCCTTGACGATGGCGAAGTTGGGCAGCGGCGCGACCGACACGACGTCGCCGCCGAGCTCGCTGACCTGCGTGTTGCAGGCGAGTCGCGGGCGTCCGTTGATGTGCATCCCGCATGACCCGCAGATCCCCATCCGGCATGACGACCGCCAGGCGAGGCTCGGCGCGTCGTGCTCCTTCACCAGCCACAGCCCGTCGAGCACCGTCATGCCGGGCGCGGCCTCGATCCGGTGGTCCTCCCAGCGCGGCTCGCTGTCCGTGCCGGGCTCGTAGCGGCGCACGCGGAAGGTGACCGACTTCGACCTCATGGCGTCCACGTCAGCCCCCCGCCGCCGTCGCCGCGCCGGGCGCGGCCAGCGCCGCCCAGGTGCCGAACGCGAACAGCGCGAGACCGCCCACCGACAGCCCGACATCGATCACCCGCCGCAGCCCCGGCCCGGGGTTGAGCTCGAGCAGGATGTTCCGCAGGCCGTAGAAGCCGTGGTACAGCGCCGCCCCGAGCAGGAGCACGTACGTCACGGTGAAGAACAGGTCCTGCATCCGGGAGACGACGCTCTCCCAGTCCACGGGCTCCACCTCCCCGGTGCCGAACAGCCCCAGCGTCGCGTCCAGGTGCATGATCGCCATGTGCAGGCCGAGGAGGACCAGGATCACCAGGCCGGCCCCGACGTGCCACGTCCACAGCGTTCGATCGCGCATGTCGGGCTCCTACTGCAGCACGAAGAAGTCGAGGCCGCCCCACAGCGCGACGATGCCGGCCAGCACCATCACCGCCAGGGCCAGCGGGCGCTGTCGGCCGACCGACGTCGCGTACGGGTACACGGGGTCGATGGGCCGCCCGACGCCGAAGCCGAGCTCGAGGATCGCGAGCCGGACCCCGTTGAGCGCATGGAACGCGAACGCCGCGAACACCAGGAACTCGCCGGCCCGGAACAGCGGGCCGGAGACGACGTCCATCGCCTGCTGCCAGCTCTCGGGCCCCAGCACCCGGGCCGAGCTCACGAAGATGTGGAGCACGAAGTAGGCGAGCAGGCCCAGCCCGGTGACACGGTGGAGGGCGTACAGGTAGCGCTCGAAGCCCCAGCGCCCGCCCGCGATCCAGCCCAGGATGCCCAGCCGGTTCGGATGTCCTCGGGTCTGCACGGTGCTCCTCCGGTCAGTACTTGCGCTCGACCGGCCGCCACATGTCGATGGTCACCGGCTTGTGCTCGAACCGGGGGCCGTCGGCGGCGTGGAAGGCCAGCGTGTGCCTGAGCCAGCGCTCGTCGTCGCGGGTGGGGAAGTCCCGCCGTGCGTGGGCGCCGCGCGATTCTTCGCGGGCCAGTGCCCCGGCGACCGTCACCTCCGCGAGGTCGAGGAGGTTGTCGAGCTCCAGCGCGTGGACGAGGTTCGAGTTGTAGACGCGCGACCGGTCGACGACGGGTGCCCGCTGCGCGCGGTCGCGGATGTCGCGGACGTGCCCCAGCGCCATCGCCAGGTCGTCGCCGGTCCGGAACACGCCGACGTGCGCGTCCATCGTCGCGCGCAGGTCGTGGCGGAGCTGGTACAGGTTCTCGTCGCCGCGCCGGGCCATGACCCGCCGGGTGCGGTCCTCCGCGGCCGCCGCCTCGCCCGCGGGCAGCGGTGCCGCCTCCCCGATCCCGTCCAGGGCCGTGGCGATCTCGCCCCCGGCGATGCCGCCCCACACCAGGCACTCCGCCGTGGAGTTGGAGCCCAGGCGGTTGGCGCCGTGGAGCGAGACGCAGGCGGCCTCGCCGGCCGCCCAGATGCCGGCCACGCGTGTCTGGCCGGTGATGTCGGTCTCGATGCCGCCCATCGAGTAGTGGGCCACGGGCCGAATCGGGATCGGCGTGTCGATCGGGTCGAGGCCCAGGAACTTGATCGTCACCTCGCGGATCAGCGGCAGCCGGGTGTTGATCCGGTCCGCACCCAGGTGGGTGAGGTCGAGCTGCAGGTAGTCCTGGCCGTCGGGTGTCCTGAAGCCCCGGCCCGCCAGGATCTCCTCGGTCTCGGCCCGCGACACCATGTCCCGCGGGGCGAGCTCCATGAGCTTGGGCGCGGTCTGCTCCATGAACCGCTCGCCGAGCCGGTTGCGCAGGTAGCCGCCCTCGCCCCGGCAGGCCTCGGTCATCAGGATGCCGCTGGGCACGAGGCCGGTCGGGTGGAACTGGAGGAACTCCATGTCCTCCAGCGGCAGGCCGGCCCGGTAGGCCATCGCCATGCCGTCGCCGGTAACCGTCTGGGAGTACGTCGTGAAGCCGTACAGGGTGCCGCCACCGCCGGACGCGATGAGCAGCGCCTTGCCGCGGATCGCGACCGTCTCGCCCGAGCCCATGTGCAGCCCCACCAGCCCGGCGAACGCACCGTCGTGGACCAGGAGGTCGGTCACGAACAGCTCGTCGTAGCGGGTGACGCAGCGGTACCGTTGGAGCTGGTCATAGAGCGTCTGCATCTCGAAGAAGCCGGTCTTGTCGGCCGCCAGCGTCGCCCGCGGGTAGCTGTGGCCGCCGAACGGGCGCTGCGAGATGTACCCGTCGTCGTCGCGCGTCCACGGGCAGCCCCAGTGGTCGAGCTGGAGGATCTCCGTCGGGGAGGTCTCGACGAACCTGCGCACCACATCCTGGTCGGCCAGGAAGTCGGAGCCCTTGACCGTGTCCCAGGCGTGGAGCTCGCCCGAGTCGCCGAGGTCCGTGCGCATGACCGCGGCCGTGCCACCCTCGGCGCACACCGAGTGCGCCCGCATCAGCTGGACCTTGGACACGATCCCGATGTCCACCCGGCCGTCGAGCCGGCGCGCGATCTCCACCGCGGCGCGCAGCCCGGCGAGGCCGGCTCCCAGGATCACCACGTCGTGCTCCAGCTCGCGATCCATCGAGACCCCAGACTGGGACGCAACGGTGTGGGCGGCGGGCGGCTGGCTCGGGCCGTGCCGGCGGTCGCCGGCTGGGCGGTGCCCGGGAGCCTCCCGGCATCGCGGTCACGGTAGGGGGGCGGCCGGCGGCCTGACGAGAGGCGAACGGCCCCCGCGGCGGTAGGCGCGACGGCCTGCCTCGCGTCGGCGGCGCGAGGGTGCCGTTCGAGCGGCGCCTGATGGCATCCGCGTGGGAGGTGTGCCCGGACCGGAGGGGAGCCACCGGCCCAGGCACCATCCCGGCGACGGCCCGGGTGCCGTCACGCGCCCGACGCCGATTGATGGGGTCCCCCCAGGCGACCCGCTTTGCCTGCCAGGAGCCGATCTGGATCCTGGGCCTCGACAACTATCGCTTAACTGTCCCGATTCCTGCAACTCGCGTGGATGGCGGCGCCTACGCGACGGTCGCGGTCGCCTCCTCGCGCTCGAGCACCAGGGCGTGCACCCCGGCGAGCAGCGTGCCAAGCCGGTCGCGCTCGGCGGTCGGGACGTCGATGTCCACGAGGGCCATGTCGGTGTCGCCGTGCACGGGCCGCGCGCATAGCGTCAGCGACAGCGTCGAGCGGGCGAGGAAGCCGATCGCATCCCGGGCGTGGGACGGGGACGCGAAGGCGACGGTGAGATGGGCCATGTGACCGACCATCGAGCGTTGACCACGGAGGTGGGCTACAGGGTCGGCGCTGCGCGCCCGCGCGCTACGCTCCATCCGGCATGCTGGGCGGGGGCCGGACCGCCCCCAACCGGCAGGGGGTTGCGCCCGCGCACCACCCCGGACCACCCGCTCTGGGGGCGACCCGCCAGCGTGGATCCACCCCCTTCGAGCGCGACAGACAGGTTCGCTCAGGGCTTGAACTTGAGATCGGCGCCGTCGAAGGTGCTGACCATCGACACCATCAGGCCGTCATCGGTGATATAGGCGTCCGAGCCTTGATAGGGCTCGGCGAGGAACGAGGCATTGGCCTCCCAGGTGACGGCCAGCGTGCCACCGGTCACCTGCCGAGAGATCTCGGTGAAGGTGATCCCGCACAGCCCGCCCTCGTCGTGCGGCTTGACGAACCCGGCGAACGTCGCGGCAGCCTCCGTGCGCCCGACGACGACCGTGCCACCCGGCAGTCGGAGCTCGTAGCTGTCCGGGTACTGCTGCATCAGCCCCGCCCAGTCGCATGCGTTGAGGGCCTCGATGTGCTGGGCGAGCACGGCGTCCGGCGTGCGCTCGCGGACGAGCTCGCTCGACACCTCCTCAGGATTGTTGGGGTTCGTGACGGCGATCGCCGTGTACTTGGCTGAGTTGGCGTGCCACCCCGGCACGGCCTTGTCGTTGCCGGCGTATGCCATCGCCGCGCCGGCCAGGAGCACGACGGTGACCAGGCTCACGAAGCCGATCCTGCGCATCTCGTTCCTCCCACGGGGTATCAGGTGCAGGTCGGTCTCGCCAGTGGCTTGGCGCGGTCCCGGCGACCGGAGGTGTGGACCGCGCGTTATCGCCTCCTGCGGC
>CAYJOH010000224.1:983-4832 GCA_964371685.1 uncultured Anaerolineaceae bacterium | reverse complement strand
CGACGCGGTGCCCCCGGAGCTCGCGGTGGTCGTGGCGGGCCGGATGGGGATGCCCTTCGGGCGGGCGGTCGCCAACCGCGCGTTCGCGCGGATGGCCGGCCGCGTGGGCGGCGACCCGCGGGGGACCCAGCCGATCGCCATCGTGGGGCTGCTCGAGGACCTCCCGCTCCTCCTGGTGCACGGGGCGGCGGACCGGACCGTCCCCATCCGCGATGGCCGCCGGCTGGCGGCCGCGGCGCCGCCCGGGACGCGCCACCTCGTCATCGAGGGCGCCGACCACGGCCGGGCCCACGCCGCCGACCCCACCCGCTACGAGGCCGAGGTCACCGCCCACCTGCGCGCGGTGCTCCGCGCGGCACGAACGTAGGGCGCCACGAACGGAGGAGGGACGGGCGCGGGCTCACGCCTATACTGCACCGAGGCATCTCCCGGGGAGCGAGCGCGGGGCTCGGTCCCGCGAGTGCCTCGCCGGGAGATCGGATGACCGGGAAGGTTCTCGTCGTCGACGACGATGCGAGCGTCCAGCGGCTGCTCCAGTACACCCTCAAGCAGGAGGGGTACGAGGTCGCGCTCGCGGCGGACGGGACCGAGGCGCTCAGGCTGTGGACGAGCGAATCGCCGACGCTGATCCTGCTCGACGTCACGCTGCCGACGCTGGACGGGTACGAGGTCGCCACCCGGATCCGCGCCGAGGAGGGACCCGGCAGCCACGTCCCGATCATCATGCTCACGGCCGACAAGGACGTGCAGCAGAAGGTCCGGGCGCTGCGCGCCGGCGCGGACGACTACCTGATCAAGCCGTTCCATCCCGCCGAGCTCCTGGCGCGGATGAAGAGCCTGATCGCCCGCTTCTCGCCCAGCGACACCCTCGTCGGGCGGCCGCCGATGGGCCGCATCCACGCCTACTACGGCGCCAAGGGCGGGGTGGGCACGACCACGATCGCGATCAACGCCGCCATCGCCCTGCAGGGGCTCGGCCGCCGGGTGTGCCTCGTGGACGGGAACCTCCAGTTCGGCGACCACCGGGTGTTCCTGGACCTCGGCCTGGACCGCAAGAGCATCGTGGACATCGTCAGCGCGCCGGCGATGGACAGCGACCTGATCCGCAAGATCGTCCAGCCCCACGACTCGGGCGTGGACCTGCTGCTGGCGCCGCCGTCGCCGGAGTCGGCGGACCTCGTGACCGCGGCCCACATGCACCAGATCCTGGAGCTGCTCCGCGAGTCCTACGACTACGTGATCGTGGACATCGACAAGCGGCTCGACGACGTGAACCTGATGGTCCTCGACGTCGCCGAGACGATCTTCGCCGTGATGACCGCGGACCTGTCGTGCCTCAAGAACGTGCGCCTGGTGCTGGAGACGATCGGCCACCTGGGCTACGAATCGGGCAAGCTCAAGCTCGTGCTCAACCGCTCGAACGCGTTCACGGGCATCAACGTCAAGAGCGCCGAGGGCGCGCTCAAGCGCCCGATCGAGTTCCAGATCGTGAACGAGTACCGGGGCGCGATCTCCGCCCTCAACACGGGCGACCCGTTCATGGCCAGCAAGGCGGATTCGGTGCTCGGGCGCTCGGTGCTGGACTTCGCCCGCGCTGTCGACAAGTCCGGTCCCGCCGAGCTCGCACAGCTGGCGCCGCTCGCCGGGCGCTAGACGCCGCCGATCCGGCGGGCGTGTTGCCCGGCGTCCGAGATCCGATAAGCGCGGGGTGAGTGGCGCGGCCTACCGTGCCGTACGTGCTTGCGACGCTGCTCTCCGCCACGCTCAACGGGATCGCTGGCCGCCTCGTGCGGGTCGAGGTGGACGTGGCGCCGGGCCTGCCCGGGTTCACGATCGTCGGCCTGCCGGACGCCGCGCTGTCCGAGGCGCGCGAGCGCGTCCGCGGTGCGCTGCGCAACGCGGGCTTCCACCACCCGCCGCGCCGGATCACGGTCAACCTGGCCCCCGCGGAGCTGCGCAAGGCGGGAGCCTCGCTGGACCTCGCGATCGCGCTGGGGATCCTGCTCGGCTCGGAGCAGCTGCGGGCCGGCCCGGGCCGCGTCGGGCTGATCGGGGAGCTGGGGCTCGGCGGGGAGGTCCGGCCGGTGCCGGGGATCCTGCCGATGTGCCTCGCGATGACGCGGCACGGCGTCCGGCGCGTGCTCGTGCCCGCAGAGGCCGAACCCGAGGCAGGCCTCGCGCCCGGGCTGGTGCCCGTTCCGGTGGCGACCGTGGCCGAGGCCGCCGACGTCCTCCGGGCGCCGCGCTCGCGTCGCGCGATGCCGTCCCCGTTGCCGCGTGCGGGCGAGCGGACGCCGGTCGGGGTGGGGCCGGCGACGGCGACGCCCGTTGTCGAACAGGAGGACGTCGTGGACCTCGCCGACGTCCGGGGGCAGGTCGTTGCGCGCCGGGCGCTCGAGATCGCCCTCGCGGGCGGTCACGCGCTGCTGTTCATCGGCCCGCCCGGGGCCGGCAAGACGCTGCTCGCGCGCACGATCCCGGCGCTGCTGCCGGACCTCGACGACGACGCCGCCCTGACGGCGACGGTCGTCGCATCGGTCGCGGGTGCCCCGGTCACGCGGCTCGTCCGCCGGCCGCCGGTCCGAGCACCCCACCACACGACGTCGTACGCGGGCATGGTGGGTGGCGGCCCCCGGATGTCGCCGGGCGAGGTCAGCCTGGCCCATGAAGGCGTGCTGTTCCTGGACGAGTTGCCGGAGTTCGGGCGGGACGTGCTCGAGGCGCTCCGCCAGCCGCTCGAGGACGGCAGCGTGAGCGTGGTCCGGGTGGGCCGCGCGGAGACGTTCCCGGCCCGGTTCACGCTGGTCGCGGCGATGAACCCGTGCCCCTGCGGCCAGTACGGCTCGGCGGACCGGACCTGCGCCTGCCCACCCTACGTCCCGGAGCGCTACCAGCGGCGCGTCTCGGGGCCGCTCCGGGACCGGTTCGACCTGTGGGTCGACGTGGACCGGGTGCCGCCGGCCGTGCTCGTCGGGCCGGCGAGCCCGGAGCCGTCGGCCGTGGTCGCCGCACGCATCGCGACGGCACGGACGCGTCAGCAGGCGCGGACCCCCGGGCGGTCCAACGCCCGTGTCCGCGGCCGTGAGCTGCGTGCCCTGTGCGCGCTCGACGACCGGGCACGGGCGCGGGCCATCCGGCTGGCGGAGCTCGAGGGCCTGTCCGGGCGAGGGACCGAGCGCCTGCTCCGCGTCGCGCGCACGATCGCGGACCTCCACGGCTCGGACGCGGTGGAATCGGCGCACCTGGACGAGGCGGCCAGGTTCCGTGCGCCCGTGGACCGCCTGGCGCTGGGGCGGGCGAGCTGATGCTCGGCATCGGGCGGCGCGGGCCGGTCGGGCGGGCAGAGGCGGACGTCCCCGGCGGCGGCTGGGGGTCGATGACGCCCGACGGGGGGCCCGACGCGGCGGAGCGCGACGCATGGGTGGTGCTGGCGGGCGCGCACGGCGTCGGCCCCGTGTCGTTCGAGCGCCTGCTGCGCGCGTACGGCAGTGCCGGCGCCGTGCTGCGCGACGCGCTCGAGCGGGGCGCGGCCGGGCGGCTCGTCGCGGCGTCCCGTGACCCGGACGGCGGGCCGGCCACGCTCACGCCGGACTTGGCGCGGGCCATCGCGGACGCCGCGCGCGACGCAGACCGCCGACCCGCGCCGACGCGCGCGGCGGGGCTGCGAGTGCTCACGCTCGCCGACGAGGCGTATCCGGCGCGGCTGCGGCGCATCGAGCTGCCGCCACCGGTGCTGTTCCTGCGCGGCGACGTCGCGGCGCTGGACCGGCGGCGGGCCGTGGCGATCGTCGGCACGCGGCGGCCCACCGGGATGGGACGCGAGGTGGCCGGCGGGATCGCGGAGGCGGT
>CAYJOH010000224.1:0-973 GCA_964371685.1 uncultured Anaerolineaceae bacterium | reverse complement strand
CCGGCCTCGGCGCGACCGTCGGGGCCGGGCGCGCGCTGGGCATCTATGCGGCCGCCCACGCGGCCACGATCCGCGCCGGCACGCCCACGGTCGCGGTCATCGGCGGCGGCCACGCCCGGCTCTACCCGGCGGCGCACCGCGGCCTCGCGGACGCGATCGTGGCGGGCGGCGGCGCGGTCGTCAGCGAGTTCGCCCCGGATGTGATCCCCACCCGCGGCACCTTTCCCCGCCGCAACCGGATCATCAGCGGGCTCGCCGATGCCACGGTCGTCGTCGAGGCGGGCGCCCGGAGCGGCGCGCTCACGACCGCGGCCTGGGCGCTGGAGCAGGGGAGAGGCCTCCACGTCGTGCCCGGCCGGGTGGGCGACCCGGCGGTCGCCGGCTGTCTCGCGTTCCTGCGCGAGGCGTCGCCCGAGGCGCGGATCGTGGCCGGCGTCCCGGAGCTGCTCGAGGATCTCGGCCTCGTGGAGCCGCTGGCAGCGAGCGGGTCCCCGGACAGTGGGGCGCACGGTGGGGCGGGCGATGGCCGACGGCCCGGGCAGCCGGCGCTCGATGCCCTGATGGCCACCCTCGGGCCGGCCGAGCGGTCGATCGCCCGCGAGATCCTCGCCGGTACCGGGACGGTGGATGAGCTGGTCGCTGCGACCGCGTCCGCGGGGGCGACGGTGCTCGGCGTGCTCACCTCGCTGGAGGTCCGGGGGCTGGTCCTCGAGGCGTTCGGCCGCTACCGTCCCGCGGGCGCCCTGGCCCGGGCCGGCGAGCGCGCCCGGGTCGTGGTCCCGGTGCCCGCGGCGCGTGGCGGACGTGCCGCCTGACGCGGGCGGACGGGCTCCACCGGGCGGCCGAACGTCCGACCGGGATCGGGGGCGGAGCCGCCCGAGGTTGCCCTCCTTGGCGACCCGGTGCTACCCTCGCGGAGACCTCCGATCCCGCCGCAGCCCAGGAACCATCGCCCTGCGGAGGTCGCGGCCAG
>CAYJOH010000223.1:0-4833 GCA_964371685.1 uncultured Anaerolineaceae bacterium | reverse complement strand
GTCGCCGTGCCGTACCTGACAGCAATCGGCAGGTACGCCGCGTATCGTCTCGGATGCCAGCACCCGACGCCCGGAGACCGCCCATGACCGCGCCGTCGATCCGCCCCGCCTACGTCACGTGGCCGAAGGTCAACCGGCGCCTGCGTGACGTCGTCGCCGGCCTGACCGACGCGCAGCTGGCCCGTCGCCCGTCCCCCGACCGCTGGCCGATGTGGGCGACCGTGGGTCACCTCGCCTGCCAGCGGGTGTTCTGGCTGTGCGACTTCGCCGGCGAGCCCGGGGCGGAGACCACGCCGTTCACGAATGCCGGGTACGACTGCCCGGGCGACGACGACCTCGAGCACGTGCTCGGCGCCGAGGCGCTCGCGGCGGCGCTGGACTCCACGTTCGGGATCGTCGAGCGCTGCCTGGACGGCTGGTCGCTGGAGATGCTGGAGGAGGTCCTCCGTCGCGAGGACTGGGACGAGAGCTGGGTGCACACCCGCGGCGCGGTGATCCAGCGGGTGCTCAGCCACGACGTCTACCACTGCGCCGAGCTGAACGAGACGCTGGGGACCGCGGGGCTGGCGCAGATCGACCTCTGGGGTTGAGCGTGCCCGCGACGTCGGGCCGGGGTCCGGTCAAGTGATCGTGGCCGCCGGGCCCGGGTCAGTCGACGATCATGGATCCAGGCAAACAAGCGCAGGAGTGAGCGTCCCATGGTTGAGCATCGAGACACGGCCGCCGCACCGATCATCCTGGTCCCGGGCTTCTGGCTCGGGGCCTGGGCCTGGGACGAGGTCGCCGGCGCGTTGCGCGCCGACGGCCACGACGTCACAGCGCTGACGCTGCCCGGCCTGGAGTCCGCGGACGCGGATCGATCGGCGATCACATTCGCCGATCACGTGGACGCGATCTGCGACGCGGTCCGCGCCGCCGGGGCGCCGGTCGTGCTCGCCGTCCACAGCGCGGCCGGGTTCTCCGGCTACGCCGCCAGCGACCGTATCCCGGAGCGGATCGCCGCCATGGTTTACGTCGACACCGCGCCCGGGAAGGGCGCGCTCGACGCCGGCTTCGATGGCCCCGACAAGCCGATGGTCTGGGAGGAGATCGAGGCCGAGGAGAACCTCGACGGCCTGAGCGACGAGCAGAAGGAGACATTTCGCCGGCGGGCGGTCCCCGAGCCGGGCGCCATGATCCGCGAGTCCGCCGAGCTCACGAACGACGCCCGGCGCGACATCCCCAGCACCATGATCTGCACCGGCTTCACCGCCGAGCAGTACCAGGCCTACGCGAGGGAGCACCCCGACTGGGCGTTCCTCGCCGGCATCCCCGAGCTGCGCAACGTGACCTGGATCGACCTGCGGACGAGCCACTGGCCGATGTGGTCTCGCCCCCGCGAGCTGGCGGGGATCATCGGCGACGTGGCGCGGGCGCACGCGCCGGCTCCGTAGCCCGATCACCCGCGAACGCCGCGGTCAGCCGGCCAGGATCGTCGCCCGGGCGATCTCGAGCAGCACGTCGGTGCAGGCGTCGGCATCCAGGCCGCGGCCGGTGAACAGCTCCTCGAACGTCCAGAACCCGGTCAGGAGCCACAGCACGTCGGCCGCGCGCTCCGGGGTCATGTCGGCCCGGAGCCGCCCCTGGGCCTCGAGGCGTCGGGCGAGGTCCGCCATGCCGGCGGCCCGATCGGCCTGGGAGCGTGCGATCGGAGCCGCGGCGTCTGGATCGATCCTGGCCAGCACCAGGAGCCGGGCGAACACGACGTGGTCCGCGGCGTACATGCGGCAGCTCGCGGCCAGGCTCCGCTCCAGGGCCGTCACGGCGTCGGGCTGCCGGTACTCGGCGATGACCACGTCGAGACCCGCCCGGTGGAGCGTCACGTCGGCCAGGGCCGACAGCAGGCCCGCACGAGAGCCGAACGCCGCGTAGACCGTGGAGCGCGCGACGCCCGCCGCGGCCGCGATCTCGCCCACGCTGAGCTCCAGCCGGCCCTCGGCCAGCAACGCGGCGCGCGCGGCCTCGAGGACCTGGCCACGCGTCTCGCGGGCGGACTCCGCACGGGCGCGCTGGACGTATCGGCGGCTCATGGGCCCGATTGTACTTGACACGACACGATGTCGCGTGGAATAGTGCGACCTATTCCGGACAACAGGATGTCCGGTGATTATCGGAGACCACTGCCATGCATCACGCCGCCGCCCTCGCGGGCGCCGTCCCCGGCGTCGCCCTCGCCGATGCCCGGTTCATCGACCTCGTCACGTTCCGCCGGACCGGCGAGCCCGTCGGGACGCCGGTCCTGTTCGTGCTCGATGACGACCGGCTGCTCGTGCGCACGGCCCACGACGCCGGCAAGCTCAAGCGACTCGCCCACACGGCCGCCGTGGAGGTGACGCCTTCCGACTCGCGTGGCCGCCGCCTCGGGTCGACGCTGTCCGGCACCGCCCGGGTGCTCGGGCCGGACGCGGTCCGGCCGACCCTCGACCGGTTGCACGCCAAGCACCGGATCGCCGGGCCGCTGTTCAGCGCCCTCCGCCGCACGCGCGGCCAGCGCGACGTGATCGTCGAGATCCGCCTCGACCTCGTCCCGTGAGCGGCGACTCGATGGTCCCGCAACGTCCCGGACACCGTGCGCTCGCGGCGGCGGCCTCGACCCTGTCGCTCGCGATGTTTGCGCTGGCCGGCTGCAGCCCCGCCGCGGTCGGCTTCGCGATGGCCATCAGCCGGGACGAGCTCGTGCCCGCGCGAGGGCCTCGAACGGTGCCAGCGCCCCCGGATCGGTCAGGGCGTCCTTCGACGCCGCGACGTCCGGCGCCAGCCCCTGGAGGATCCGCTTGACGGGCACCTCGAGCTTCTTGCCCGACAGCGTCCGCGGCACGGCGGCGACGGCGTGCACGGCATCGGGCACGTGGCGAGGGGACAGGCCCTCGCGCAGCGCCGCGCCGATCCGCGTCCGCAGCGCGTCGTCCAGCGCGGCGCCCTCGCGGAGCACGACGAACAGGAGCAGGTCGCCAGGCCCGCCGTCCGGGTCCTCGAGGTGGACGACGAGGCTGTCCGCGATCTCCGGCAGGGCCTCGACGACCGAGTACAGCTCCGCCGTGCCCAGCCGCACGCCGCCGCGGTTGAGGGTCGCGTCGCTGCGGCCGGTGATCACGCACGAGCCGCGCTCGGTGATCGTCAGCCAGTCGCCGTGCCGCCACGTGCCCGGGTACGTGGCGAAGTAGGCCGCCCGCAGCCGTGATCCGTCCGCGTCCCCCCACAAGCCCACCGGCATCGACGGCATCGGCGCCGTGATCACCAGCTCGCCCTGGCGGCCGATCACCGGCCGCCCGCGCTCGTCGAAGGCCTCGACCCTCGCCCCCAGCATCCGGCAGCTGATCTCGCCGGCCCAGACCGGCACCAGCGGCGACGGCCCGAGGAACCCCGTGCACAGGTCCGTGCCGCCGCTGAGCGACCCCAGCGGGATGGCGTCCGAGACGGCCTCCCGGACCCAGCGGAAGCCGGCGGCCGCGAGCGGCGCCCCCGTGGAGCCCACGCCCCGCAATGCGCCCAGGTCCAGGTCCCGCCCCGGCGTGAGCCCGGCCGCGCGGCAGGCCATCAGGAACGGCGCGCTGGCGCCCAGGTAGGTGGTGCGGGTCTCGGCCGCCAGCCGCCACAGCGTCGAGAGGTCCGGCCAGGCCGGGTTGCCGTCGAACAGGACCACGGTGGCGCCGACGGCCAGCCCGGACACCAGGTAGTTCCACATCATCCAGCCGGTCGTCGTGAACCAGCAGAACCGGTCGTCCCGGCCGAGGTCGGTGTGCAGCGCGAGCGCCTTGAGGTGCTCGAGGAGGATGCCCCCGTGGCCGTGGACGATCGGCTTGGGGAGCCCCGTGGTGCCCGACGAATAGAGGATGTACAGGGGGTGGTCGAACGGGACGGGGTCGAAGGCGAGGGGCCCGGGCTCGGCGAGCAGCGAGGACCAGGCGAGCGCGCCCGGGACGGCTGCCAGCGCCGCGTCCTCGGCGGCCAGGTACGGGACCACGACCGTCGCCCGGACGGAGGGAAGCGCCGCACGGACGTCGGCGACCTCCGCGGCCCGGTCCACGACCCGGTCGCCGTATCGGTAGCCGTCGATCGTGAGCAGGACCGCGGGCTCGATCTGCGCGAACCGGTCCACGACCGCGCGCGTCCCGAACTCCGGCGCGCACGAGGACCAGGTCGCGCCGAGGCTGGCCGTGGCGAGCATCGCGATGGCCGCCTCGGGGATGTTGGGCAGGAAGGCGGCCACCCGGTCGCCGCGGCGCACGCCTAGTCGCAGGAGCCCGGCCCGGCACCGGGCGACGGCGTCACGCAGCTGGTCCGCGGTCAGGTCCAGGGGACCCCGGGTCTGCGAGCGTGCGACCAGGACCGTGTCCCCTCCCCCTTCCAGGGCGAGGACGTGCTCCGCGTAGTTGAGGGCCGCGTCCGGGAACCAGCGCGCGCCGGGCATGCGCGCGTCTGCGAGGGCGGGTCCGGGCGGTGTCGCGGAGCGAACCCCGAAGGCGTCCCACACCGATTGCCAGAAGGCGCCCGGATCCGTGACCGACCAGCGCCAGGCGTCGTTGTAGGTGTCGAACGCGAGCCCGCGCTCCACGGCGAGCCAGGACAGGTAGCGGCCCATGCGGGTCCGGGCGCGCGCGTCGGCGGGCGGCGACCAGAGGACCTCGGGCTCAGCCGCGTGGCCGGGGCGTGGGGTCGGCGGGACGGGACGGCGGGTCGTCACGTGGCGGATTGTGCCGCGTCCGCCGGCAGCCGACGCGGGCGGGCGGCGTCGTCGGGCCGGCATCCGCCAGCATCGCGCCGCGCAGAAACGAACGAGGCGGCTCCGTGAGG
>CAYJOH010000222.1:0-4847 GCA_964371685.1 uncultured Anaerolineaceae bacterium | reverse complement strand
GGGCGCCCGGGCGGAGCCAGGGCCGACGCCGGGCGCCTGAGACGCGTGCTCAGGCAGCCCGAGCGCGGGCGGCCTCGTCCGCGCGGCGGTCCAGCAGCCGCCGGAGCGTGGGCCCGCTGTTGACGAGCGCGATGCCCGCGATGATCAGCGCCGTGCCCAGCACGCGGTACAGGGTGACCGGCTCCCCGATGAGCGTGCCCATGAGGATGCCGACCACCGGCAGCAGGTAGGCGACCATCGACGTCCGGGTGGCGCCCCAGCGCTGGAGGATCGTGAAGTAGCACAGGTAGGCGAAGCCGGACCCCAGGATCCCCAGCCAGACCACCGCGACGATCGCCTCGGGCGTGACGCTGACGCGCTCGAACGGCCGGTCCACGATCAGCGCCAGCACGCCGACGATCAGCGCGGCGAAGGTCACCTGGAACAGCGCCGGGATCATCGGGCGCAGGCCGTGCACGTTGCGCTTCGCGTACACGTTGCCGGCGCCGTAGCACAGGCTCGAGCCGAGCATCATCAGCTCGCCGGTGAGATCCGCGTCCGAGAGGTTCGCGAGATCCGGTGCGACCAGGACCATCACCCCGGCGAATCCCACCGCCAGGCCCGCGACCCTGGCGACCGTGATCCGCTCGTCGGGGAGGAACAGCGGCGCGAGCACGATCACCGTGAGCGGCACCGTGGCGTTGAGGATCGACGCCAGGGCGGAGTCGATCGTCTGCTCGCCAACGGTGATCAGGGTGAACGGCAGCACGATGTTGACGACGCTCATCACGAGCAGGTGCCCGTACATGCGGGCCTCGCGAGGCAGCCGCTCGCGCGCCAGGGCGACGACCGTGGCCAGGAACACGCCGCCCAGCAGGAGGCGGCCGGCGATGAGCGTCAGCGGCGGCAGCGTCTCGACGCCGATCTTGATCCAGAAGTAGGAGGACCCCCACAGGAATCCGAGGGCCAGGAACAGGATCCAGGTGGTCGGGACGGCGCGCTGCATCGCGGGAGCATACGCGTCCTTGGCCCATGTGGGTAGGCCAATCTTCCGGCCGATTGGGCCCTCGGAAGGGGGAGGCACGGCCCCTTGCCGAGGCGTGCGGCCCCACCTAGAATTCATCGTCTGATGAATTCCCGGCCCGTCGGGCGGGGGAAAGGGGAGGTCGCCCGTGGTGCCCCAGACGATCCCTGAGGTCGAACGCGAAGCCGGGGCGAGGCCGGCGATCCGCGCCGTCGACCTCGTCAAGGTGTTCGGCCCGATCCGCGCGGTGGACGGGGTCAGCTTCGACCTCGCCCCTGGCCGGATCTACGGGCTGCTGGGACCGAACGGCTCCGGCAAGACCACGCTGATCCGACTCCTCACCGGGCTGGCACGGCCGACGTCCGGCCACGCCGAGGTCCTCGGCGTCAGGATGCCCTCGCGGGCCAACCTGGCCCGGATCGGGTACATGACCCAGAGCGATGGCATCTACCCCGCACTCACGGTCGGGGAGAACGCGAACTTCTACGCGGCGGCGTACGGCGTCACCGGCGACGCACCGGTGCTCGACGCCCTCACGCTCGTGGATCTCGCCGACCGGACGGAATCCGTGACCGCCACCCTCTCCGGAGGGCAGCGCCGGCGCCTGTCGCTGGCCTGTGCGCTCACCCACCAGCCGCCGGTCCTGTTCCTGGACGAGCCCACGGTCGGCGTCGACCCGCAGCTGCGGGTCCAGTTCTGGGGACACTTCCGGACGCTCGCCGACGGCGGTGCCACGATCGTCGTCTCGAGCCACGTCATGGACGAGGCGGATCGCTGTGACGAGCTGCTGTTCGTGAGATCGGGGCGGGTCATCGCCCGGGGCACGGGCCGGGAGCTGCGGGACCGGGCCGGCTCCGACGATCTCGAACAGGCATTCCTCACCTTCGCCGACGAGAACGGAGTCGCCCGATGAACGCCAGGCGGCTGCGGGCCATCTTCCGGCGCGTCGTCTCGGAGTTCCGTCGCGACCACCGCTCCATCGCGCTCCTGTTCGTCGCGCCGATCCTCATGACGGGCCTCATCGCCTTCATCGTCCGGGAGGGCCAGGCGCCCTCGGTCACGGTGGTGCTGGTGGACGGGGGCAGCCCGATCGGGCAGGTGGTGTCCGGCGGGCTCAGGTCGGCGCTCGAGGCCGAGGACATCACGGTCGTCGCCGCGGCCGACGAATCTGCGGCCCGCGCCGCGATCACGGACGGCGAGGCGGACGTCGGCATCGTGCTGCCCGACGACCTGGGACAGCCCGGCGCCGCGATCACGGCCATCACCAACGGCATGGATCCCATCGGCGAAGGCACCCAGCTCGGCATCGTCCGCGCGATCCTGGTCGAGACCGCCACCGCCGCGCTGGACGCGCCGCTCCCGTCCGTCCAGCATGCGACCGCGTACGGCGTGCCCACGGAGGACCCGATCGCCCCCTACGCCCCCGCGATCGTGGGGTTCCTGGCCTACTTCTTCGTCTACATCCTGACCGGCATCAGCTTCCTGCGGGAGCGGACGGGTGGCACGCTCGAGCGCCTGATGGCCACGCCGGTCACGCGGGGCGAGATCGTCACCGGGTACACCCTCGGGTTCACGCTGTTCGCCGGGTTGCAGGTCGCGTTGCTCATGATCTGGTCGCTGGGGACGATCCGGGTGCCGTCGATCGGCCCCCTGCCCGAGTTCGCCATCGGCCTCGGGGTTGCGACCGCCGGCAACCCGGCCATCGCGTTCCTCGTGGTCCTGTTGCTCGCGGTGGGTGCGGTGAGCCTCGGCATCTTCCTGTCGACCTTCGCCCGGACCGAGCTGCAGGTCGTCCAGTTCATCCCGCTGGTGATCGTCCCGCAGTTCCTGCTGTCCGGGATCCTGTTCCCGATCAGCGGGCTGCCCGAGGTCCTCCAGCCGCTGGTGGGGCTGATGCCGGTCTCGTACGCGGTGGACGGGCTGCGACAGGTGTTCATCGCGGGGGCGGACCTGACCTCCGCGACACTGCAGCTCGACCTCGTCGTGCTGGCGGCAATCGCGGTGTTCTTCGGCTTGATCGCGTCGCTCACGATCCGCCGCGACGTGGCATGAGGGCGGCGCGCGGTCCCGGACGCCGCACCGGACGCCGCGCCGGTCGCCGGCCCGGGGCCGAGGACACGCGCGGCCGGATCCTCGACGCCGCTCGGGCCGCCTTCGGCGATCGCGGGTTCGACGGGGCGACGATCCGCGACATGGCCGCGCGGGCCGGCGTGGACGCCGCGCTTGTCCACCACTACTTCGGGACCAAGCAGCAGCTGTTCGTCGCCGCGATGGAGATGCCCGTGGACTTCGCGGCCGCCATGCCGACGATCGCCGCGGGTCCCACCGAGCGGCTGGGCGAGCGGTTCGCAGCGTTCGTGCTCGAGCTGTGGGACCGTCCCGAGGTCCGGCCGCTGCTGCTGGGCGTGGTGCGCTCCGCGTCCACCGACCCGGTGGCCGCGGCCATGCTCCGCCGGATGCTTGCCGAGGGCCCGTTGCTGACCCTGGCCACCGCCCTCGACCGGCCGGACGCGGGGCTGCGGGCGGCGCTCGCCGGCTCGCAGCTGATCGGGCTCGCCATGGCCCGGCTGGTCGTGGGTGTCGAGCCGCTCGCCTCGGCCGATCGAGAGCTGCTGGCCCGGGCCGTGGGGCCTACGATCCAGCGCTACCTGGTCGGCGACCTCGGGGATCTCGGCGACCTCGGGGATCCAGGCGCCGTGTCCGATCTCCGCGTGGGGGACGCGCCTCGCCGATAGACTCGATCCGATGACACCCGATCCCGCCGCCGAGGCCCGCCTGGCGCGCGACCCCGAGGCCCTCCGCGACGCGCTCATCGCTCGCGACCCGGTCGCCGGCGCGCGGCCGGACGACGTGCGCGTGGTGCGGGCGCCGGGTCGCGTGAACCTGATCGGCGAGCACACCGACTACAACGACGGGTACGTGCTGCCGGTCGCCATCGACCTCGGGATCTCGGTCGCGCTCGTCCCCACCGACGACGGCCGCGCCGAGCTCACCCTGGCGGCGACCGGCGAGACCGGCGCGTTCGAGGTGGCCGCGGTGGGGGAGCGGCGGGGCTCGTGGCTGGACTACGTGGCGGGGATGGCCTGGGCGCTCGGCGAGGCGGCCCGCGCGGGCGACGCCAACGCCGCGCCCCGAGGGTTCCGGGGGCTCCTGGCGTCGGACCTGCCGCAGGGGGCCGGGCTGTCGTCCTCGGCGGCGATCGAGGTCGTCGCGGCCTGGGCGCTGTCCGGCGGCGAGCGCCCGCCGCTGGACCCGATGCGCCTCGTCCACGTGGTGCAGCGCTCGGAGAACGGCTACATCGGGCTCAACAACGGGATCATGGACCAGTTTGCGTCGATCTTCGGCGAGCCGGACCGGGCCCTGCTGCTGGACTGCCGGTCGCTCGAGCACCGGTCCATCCCGCTGCCCCTCGACGAGGTCGCGCTGGTCGCCTGCCACTCCGGCTCGCCGCGCAAGCTCGAGTCGTCGGCCTACAACGAGCGGCGGTCGCAGTGCGAGGCCGCCGTGGCGGCGATCGCGGCCCTGGAGCCCGGCGTGAACGCCCTGCGCGACGTCACGCCCGCGATGCTCGACGCCGTCCGCGACCGCCTGGACCCCATCGCCGTCCGCCGCGCGGAGCACGTCGTCGCCGAGGACCGGCGCGTCCTGGACACGATCGCGGCATTCGAGGCCGGCGATCTTGCCGCGGTGGGGCGGCTGTTCTATGCCAGCCACGCCTCGCTGCGCGACCTGTACGAGGTCAGCAGCCCGGAGCTGGACGCGCTGGTGGACATCGCCCGCGCAACGCCGGGCGTCCTCGGCGCCCGCCTGACCGGCGCCGGCTTCGGCGGCTGCACGATCAACC
>CAYJOH010000221.1:0-4918 GCA_964371685.1 uncultured Anaerolineaceae bacterium | reverse complement strand
TGGTCTACCGCCGCGACATGAAGGACATGCCGGCGGCGAGCGAGGTCCACGAGGCGATCGAGGAAGGCGTCACGACGATCTTCCAGGCCGGCCCGACTCGCGTGATCACGGACCAGCGGTCCGGCAAGGTCACCGGCGTCGAGTTCATCCGGATGCAGCTCGGCGAGCCGGACGCGTCCGGCCGGCGGCGCCCGGAGCCGGCGCCCGGCACCGAGTTCACGATCGACTGCGACCGCGTGCTGCTGGCCATCGGCCAGGGCCCCGACCTGCGCTGGATCGGCCCGGGCTCCGAGGGCCCGCTGGCGACCAAGCAGCGCCGCCTGGGCGCCGACGCCGTGACGTTCGAGACGGCCCGTCCCGGCGTGTTCGGCACCGGCGACGTCCGGATCGGCGCCGCGACCGTCGTCCAGGCCATCGCGGAGGGCCGGCGCGCCGCCTACGCGGTGGACGCCTACCTGCGGGGCCAGGACCTGGCCGCGATCCGCACCCGGCAGACGCTGGCGGAGCCGCAGCCCGAGTTCCTCTCGATCGTCCCGTTCACCGGCGAGGTCAAGGAGCCGCGCTACCGGCTCAAGGCGCTGGAGGCCGAGGCCCGCAACCGCAGCTACATCGAGTACGAGATCCCGTACACCCGCGACGAGGCCGTCGCGGAGTCCACCCGCTGCCTGCAGTGCACCTGCGAGGCGATCGGGTTCTGCGACCTGCGCCGGCTGGGGATCGAGTACGGCACCACGCTGCGCACCCTGGAGCCCGCCTTCCACCAGGGCGCCGGCTACCGGAGCGTGACCGAGAACCGGTTCACCGGCATCAACCACGACTACCTCCGCGACGACAGCCACGCGTTCATCCTGCGCGAGCCGTCCCGGTGCATCGATTGCGGCCGGTGCGCGAACGTGTGCGCCGAGGTGGTGGGCGCCGCCTGCTACGACTTCATGCGCATCGGCTTCGACACCCTGGTGACGACGCCGCTGGACATGAGCCTCAACGACACGCCGTGCGTGTCCTGCGGGCGGTGCGCGGAGACGTGCCCGACCGGCGCGCTCATGCCCAAGCCCAGGGTCCTCCAGAAGTACGAGGTCGACGAGAGCCGCTGCATCCTGTGCGGCATCTGCGTCGACGCCTGTCCATACGACGCCGTCCGCGACAGCGACCAGTTCGAGCTCAGCCACACGTCCCGCGAGGAGCCGATGATCGACCTCCTCGCGCTGGCCACGATCGAGCGCGAGACGGAGATGAGCTACATCCGCAAGGAGCGGGACTGGGCGGATCGCGCCCGGGCCGAGGGCAGGCTCCTCGACCCGGCGCGGAACCTCCCGGTGCTCCCCGCCTCGCTCGTGAGCGGCAACGGGAACGGCTCGGGGAACGGGCACCCAGCGCGCCAGCTGGGGTCCGGGACCGGGTCGGGACACGCCCAGGACCACTGAGAGGGACGTGTGACGCTGCCTGAGACGATCCCGCTGCTCGGGATCGGGTGGGACGACCTGCTGTTCCTGGCGCTGACCGGGGTGATGCTCGGATCCGCCCTGCTCGTGGTCACGCTGCGCGACATCATCCGTTGCGGCCTGGCGATGATCGTCAGCTTCGGCGCCCTCGCCGGGCTGTACGTCCTCGCCGGAGCGCCGTTCGTCGCCGGAGCCCAGGTCCTGGTGTACATCGGCGCGATCAGCGTCCTGATCCTGTTCGCGATCATGCTCACCCAGACCAAGGATGCGCCGGGCGCCCTGGTGTTCCAGACCCAGGCGATCCCCGCCGCCATCGCCGCGGTGGTCATGGCGCTGATCCTGGCGATCACGGTCGTGGCCACGGACTGGAGCGCCGTCACGGAACGCATGTGGACGTTCACCGGCACGCCGCCGGCCGGCCGGGACGAGCTCGGGGTCGCCGAGTCGCTGTTCAAGGACTACGTGCTGCCGTTCGAGGTCGTGTCCGTGCTCCTGCTGGCCGCGGTGGTCGGCGGCGTGTTCATCGCCAAGCGCGAGCGGCAGGGGGACGCCTGATGCTCGCCTTCCTCGACGGGATCTCGCAGTCGCTGGAC
Organism: uncultured Anaerolineaceae bacterium; assembly: GCA_964371685.1. GTDB lineage: Bacteria > Chloroflexota > Limnocylindria > Limnocylindrales > CSP1-4 > CAIXZV01. Next base: position 2,883 of record CAYJOH010000221.1, on the reverse strand, counting down.
GCCTATCTCGTCATCGCGGGGATCATGTTCGCCATCGGCTCGTTCGGCTTCCTGGCCCGTCGCAACGCGATCAGCATGCTGATGTCGATCGAGCTCATGCTCAACGCCGTCAACCTCGCGATCATCGGGTTCGGGGCGTTCATCCCGGCGCTCCATCCCAACGCGTCGGTGATCGCGCTGATCGTGATGGCCGCCGCCGCCGCCGAGGCGACGATCGGCCTCGCGATCGTGATCGCCATCTTCCGCAACCGGAAGACGCCGCTCGTCGACGAGTACGACGCGATGCGGCAGTAGGGCGGGCGGATGATGCATTTCCTGCCGATCACGCTCCTCGCGGCCGCGGAGGGCTCGGAGGCCGCCGTCGTCGACCCGGGCATCTACGCGACGCTGATCCCGCTGATCATCGCGCTGCCGCTGGCCGGCTTCGTGTTCACGACCTTCTTCGGGCGGCGGCTGCAGGCCTCGTTCGGGAGGAACGTGGCCGCCGCGGTCCCGCTGGGCGTCGTGATCGCGTCGTGGGTCGTGGCCATGGTCGTGGTCTCGGCGGTGCTCCAGCACCAGGGCCCGTTCCCGGAGCACGGACCCGGCCTGGACGTGAAGCTGTGGACCTGGATCCCGGCCGGCATCGACCCGGCCACCGGGCGCGAGCTCACGGTGGACTTCGGGTTCCACGTGGACACCCTCACCGCGGTGCTCCTGATCGTGGTCACGACGATCGGCATGCTCGTCCACCTGTACTCGGTCGGGTACATGGCCCACGACCCCGGGACCTGGCGGTTCTTCGCCTACCTCAACCTGTTCATGGTCTCGATGCTCCTGCTCGTGCTGGCCGACAACTGGCTGCTGGTGTTCGCGGGCTGGGAGCTGGTCGGCCTGTCGTCCTACTCGCTGATCGGGTTCTGGTACCAGAAACGGTCCGCGGCGCTGGCCGCCAAGAAGGCGTTCATCGTCAACCGCGTGGGCGACGTCGGGTTCGCGCTCGGGATCATGGCCATCTGGGTCAACACCGGGACGCTGAACATCCAGGAATCGCTGGCCACGCTGATCGAGGCGCCGGCCGCGGAGCTGACGGTGCCGCTCTCGATCGTCGCGCTGCTCGTGTTCGCGGGCGCGATGGGCAAGAGCGCCCAGTTCCCGCTCCACGTCTGGCTGCCGGACGCGATGGAGGGCCCCACCCCGGTGTCCGCCCTCATCCACGCGGCCACGATGGTCAACGCGGGCGTCTACCTCGTCGCCCGGGCCAACCCGCTGTTCGCGCATGCGCAGGACGCGATGGTCGTGGTGGCGGCGATCGGCATCTTCACGGCGATCCTGGCCGCCTCGATCGCGTTCACCCAGACGGACATCAAGCGGGTGCTCGCGTACTCCACGCTGTCCCAGCTGGGCTACATGTTCGCGGCCCTGGGCGTGGGTGCCTACGTGGCCGCCATCTTCCACCTCATGACCCACGGCTTCTTCAAGGGCCTGCTGTTCCTCGGGTCCGGCTCGGTGATCCACGCCGTCCACGAGGAGCAGGACATGAACCGGATGGGCGCGCTGTGGCGGAAGATCCCGATCACCCACTGGACGATGCTGGTGGGCACGATCGCGATCGCCGGCATCCCGCCCCTGGCGGGCTTCTTCTCCAAGGACGAGATCCTGGGTGAGGCGTTCAAGTTCGGGTTCACCTGGGTGTGGGCGATCGGGCTCCTGGTCGCCGCGATGACCGCGTTCTACATGTGGCGCCTGATGGGCAAGACGTTCTACGGCGAGTCCCGCGTGGACCCGCACGTGGAGCCGAAGGTCCACGAGTCCGCCTGGACGATGACGGTGCCCCTGATCCTGCTGGCGATCCCGTCGGCGCTGCTGGGCCTCGCGCTCACCTGGGGCGGCCCGCCGCTCAACCCCGAGGGGACCGGGCTGCTCAAGGGCTGGCTGGAGCCGGTGTTCGAGGAGGCGGAGCTGTACCTCCACGGCGAGGCGCACGCCTACGAGCTGTTCGGCATCGACGGCATCCTGATCCTGGCCAGCGTCGCCGTGGCGAGCCTCGGCCTCGTCGCGGGCATCGCGCTGTTCGGGTTCTTCCGGGCGCGCGGCCTGCGGGCCACGGCGGACCGGATCGCCGGCGCCACCCGGGTCACCCGGTTCCTGTACCGGGCCTCGCTCAACAAGTGGTGGTTCGACGAGCTCAACGACCTGCTGTTCATCCGAATCGGCGGGCGCGTCGCGGCGTTCCTGTGGTGGTTCGACCGGACGATCGTGGACGGCACCGTCAACGGCGTCGGCGCCCTCACCCGGGACGCGGGCGGCGGGCTGCGTCGAATCCAGACGGGCCACGTCCAGAACTACGCGCTGGGCATCGCGATCGGGCTGATCGTCATGGCCGGCTCCTTCCTCGTGATCGTGAGCCGCTGATGAGCGTCGACCAGATCCCGATCGTGTCGCTGATCGTGTTCCTGCCCCTGCTGGGCGCGCTCGTCGTCGCGTTCCTGCCGGGCAGGCGCACGGACCTCATCCGCTGGACGGCGCTGGGCTTCGCGCTCGCGACGTGGGTGGTGTCGCTGATCCTGCTGGTCGGCTTCACGCCCGGCCGGCCGGGGTTCGAGTACGCCCAGGCGATCGACTGGATCCCGCTGTTCGGCATCCAGTACAAGGTGGGCGTGGACGGGCTGTCGATGGCGATGGTCGTCCTGACCACGACGCTGACCTGGATCAGCATCCTCGCCTCGTTCCGGCCGATCCAGAACCGGGTGAAGGAGTACATGGTCTCCTTCCTCGTGCTCGAGGTCGGGATGGTCGGGGTGTTCGTCGCCCTGGACCTGTTCCTGTTCTACGTGTTCTGGGAGCTGGTCCTCGTGCCGATGTACCTGATCATCGGCGTGTGGGGCGGCGCGAACCGGATCT
>CAYJOH010000220.1:0-4919 GCA_964371685.1 uncultured Anaerolineaceae bacterium | reverse complement strand
GCGCGAGGCCGTCGGCGGGCTCAGCGGGCAGATCCCGGCCGTCCCGTTCGACCTCCGCACGCAGGCGCACGAGGTCAGCTACGTCGGCGACGACCTGCTCACCGGCTTCCTCGGCGGCTTGTGGCTGGGCGGCAACAGCAGCGCGATGTTCCCCGCCTTCTCGGTGCTCTGGATGATCCTCTCGGTCGGGCTGCAGGCGGCGCTGGGCTTCGCGGTCGCCGTGGTGCTGGAGCGGCGCGGCCTGCGGTTCGCGTCGGCGTGGCGGACGCTGTTCATCCTGCCGTGGGCCATCCCCGAGGTCGTGGGCGCGGTGGGCTGGCGCAACCTCGTCCACCCCGAGCAGGGGCTGCTCGCGCAGCTCGTCGGCGGCTCGGTGCCCTGGAACATGCACCCGGACCTCGCGCTGCTCGTGCTCCTGGTCGCGTCGACGTGGATGGGCTGGCCGCTGTGGATGCTGGTGGCGACGGCGGGACTGCGCACGATCCCGCGCGCCGTGTCCGAGGCGGCGGAGCTCGACGGCGCCGGCCGCTGGCGCGCGTTCCGTGACGTGACGCTGCCGCTGCTGCTACCCCTGCTGGGCGCGGCGTTCATCGTCCGCGGGATCGCGCAGTTCAACCAGTTCTACCTGTTCTACGTCCTCGGCCCGCCGGAGGCGACCACGACCCTGGCGACGTTCAGCTTCTACGTGTTCAACTCCAACAGTGGCGCCGGGCTGTATGCCGTGAGCGCGGCGATCAACATGCTCACGCTGGTCGGCCTCGCGCTGGTGGTCGTGTGGTTCCTCCGCTGGCGCTCGCGGGCCGAGCGGGTGGCGTTCGCGTGAGGCCGCGATGCGCCGCCTGAGCCGCCGCGGCCACCTCGCCCGCCAGGGCTTCCTCGTCGTGGTGGGGCTGTTCGTGCTGCTGCCGATCTGGACGCTGGTGCTGATGGCGACCGACGGCTCGCTGATCGGCTACCCGGAGGGGTTCCACCCGCTGCCCGTGCAGCCGACGCTCGACCGGTTCGTCGAGGCGATCGTGCGGACCGACCACCCGCCGGACTTCGTGACGCTGCTCCGCAACAGCCTGGTCGTCTCGGGTTCGGCCGCGATCGCCTCGCTGGTGTTCGGGGCCTCGGCGGCGTACGCCTTCGCGCGGATGCGGTTCCCCGGGCGCGACGCGGGCCTGGTCGGGATCCTGCTGGGCGCGTTCCTGCCGCCGATCGCGCTGGCCACGCCGCTGTTCATCCTGTTCGTGACCGTGGAGCGGGCCGTGCCGGCGCTCGAGGCGTTCGGGCTGCGCGACTCGACGCTGGCCCTGGCGATCCTGTACGCGTCGTTCGCGCTGCCGCTGTGCGTGTGGCTGATGCGGGCGGCGTTCCGGGCCGTGCCGGCGGACCTCGAGGAGGCCGCGTTCGTGGACGGCGCCACGCGGTTCACGGCCTTCCGGACGATCACGCTGCCGCTCGCGATGCCGTCGATCCTGGTCGCGGCCCTGGTCGCGTTCCTGCTCGGGTACACGGAGTTCGCGCTGGCGTGGCTGTTCATCGACTCGTCCGAGAACGTGACGCTGGCGATGGTGCTGGCGATGGCGACGACCGGGTTCTTCACCTCGAACTGGAGCGGGACGGCAGCGCACGCGCTGCTGATGTCGATCCCGGTGGTGCTGATCTTCCTGGCGCTCCAGCGCGCGCTGCTGCGGTCGTCGCTGGCGGGCGCGGGCGGGGACTGAGGGGGAGCGGCGTCGTCGCCGGGGCCGGTGCGGGCTCGGCACCGTCGCGGGCTCCGCGGCCCGGCGGCCCGGCGGCTCGGCGGCTCGGCGGCTCGGCTCGGGCGGAACACGAGGCCGGGCTCCGTGGCTCCGCCGCCCGGGCAGAAAACGAGGCCGGGCTCCGTCGAACCCGGCCCCGATAATTCCCCGGCCAATTGTGGCCGGGACCTATGGTGCCCCGCGGACGCCGCCGCGTCCAGTCCACCGAGGGCGTCCGTGCACCGGATTCCGTCGCGTCAGGCGCGCGGCGTGGTCTCCAGCGAGCGCCGGTGATGTCGATGCCGCGGCGTGGACTGAGGGTCCATGAATCCACGCATGGAAACGCGGATGGGGCCGGATTCCGGCTCGAGTTGCGTGATCGCATGGACTCCAGGTCCATGAAATCCGGGAATCGCGGCCCGGCGCGACCGGGATTCGCCATGTCATGGACTGTGGGTCCACGCCGGGCGGGGAGCCGTCCGCCGCCCCCGCGCCGCCCGCCGCCCCGTCCCGGCCGCGGGCCGAGCCGCCCGCGGGCCGAACCGTGCCGCTCCGGCCCGCGGCGGCGAGCCAGCAGCGACCCTCGTTGAACCGCGGAGGTACGCTGCGCGGCATGTGTCGCAGCATCCGCCAGCTCCGCCGCGGCGACGAGGCCCCCGCCACCACCGGCGAGGCGCAGGCCGCCGCCCTCCAGTACGTGCGCAAGATCAGCGGGTTCCGGGCGCCGTCGGCGCGGAACGAGGCCGCCTTCCAGGCGGCCGTGGACGAGATCGCCGTGGCCACCGAGCGGCTGCTCCAGGCCATCGGCACCCCGGTCGCCGAGGGTCCGGACCCGTTCGCCGACCCGATCCAGCGCCGGGCGATCCTGGCCGCCCGCGGCGCCCGCCGGTGACGGTCGAGCCCTCCGCCGAGCCGTCCGTCGGTCCGGCCGCCGCGCCGGCGGCGCCAGCCGGACCGGACGTCCTCCCGGCCCCGGTCGCGCTGGGTGTGCCGGCCCCGGTTCCCGCCCCCACGTGGTGGCGCCGCCCCGGCCTGGGCGTCGTCGACGGCCGTTTGTCGCTCAACGGCGCCGATCTCGAGTCGCTCGCCCGCGAGCACGGAACCCCGCTGTTCGCGTACGACATGGCGCGACCGGTCGAGAACGTCCGGGCGCTCCAGGGGGCGCTCGAGCGGGCGGGCGTGCCCCACGTCGTCCGGTTCGCGCTCAAGGCGGGCCCCGACCCGCGGATCCTGGTGGTCCTGCGGGCCCTCGGCGGGCCGGGGGAGCCGGGCAGCATCGGCATCGACGCGTGCTCGCCGGGCGAGGTGCTCCACGCCCTCGCCAACGGCTGGCGGGCCGACGAGATCAGCCACACCGGCACCAACGTCTCCGACCGCGACCTCGACGTCCTGCTGGCCCACCCGATCCGCCTCAATCTCGACGCGGTCAGCCAGCTGGAGCGGGTGGGTCGCCGCGCGCCGGGCCGGACCGTCGGAATCCGGGTCAACCCGGGCGCGGGCGCCGGCTACACCGAGCACCTCGCCTACGCGGGCGACCGGCCGACCAAGTTCGGGGTGACGATGGACCGCCTCGACGATGCGATCGCCGCCTGCCGCCGGCACGGGCTGACCGTGGACACCCTCCACTTCCACGCGGGCTCGGGCTGGCTGGGCGACCAGCTGGACGGCTTCGAGGCTGCCCTCTCCCGGGCGACCCGCTACCTCGACCGGCTGCTCGCCGCCGGCTTCCCGATCCGCGAGGTCAACGTGGGCGGCGGCGTGGGCCGGGTGGCCCGCGACGGCGAGCGGCCCGTGGACCTGGATGCCTACGCACAGCTGGTCGGACGACACCTGGCGCCGTACGGCGTGACGGCCGCGTTCGAGCCCGGCGACCTCGTGATGAAGGACGCCGGCGTGCTGCTCGGCGAGGTCGTGACCGTGGAGCGGCGGGGCGGGACCACGTTCGTGGGCCTGGACATCGGCTGGAACGTCAACTGCGCGTACTTCATCTATCGCTATGCGCAGGAGATCCTTCCCGTGCGAGACCCGCTCCGCGAGCGCAGCCGGGTCGTCACGGTGGCCGGGCACATCAACGAGGCGGGCGACGTGTTCGCCGAGGACTACCCGTTCCCCGACGTGGCCGAGGGCGAGGTCGTCGCGATCCTCAACGCCGGCGGCTACCTCCAGGCGATGTCGATGACGCACTGCCTCCGCCCGACCGGCAGCGCGGTGTACCTGGAGCGGCAGCCGGTGCCGTGAGGGAGTTCGAAGGCTACGTGGACGTCGCCGGGGGCCGGCTGTGGGCGCAGGCGGCGGGCGAGGGCAGCGGCGTGGTGCTCGTCCACGCGGGCATCGCGGACGCACGGATGTGGGATCCACAGTGGGATGCCCTGGCGGCGCGTCACCGGGTCGTCCGCTACGACACCCGGGGCTTCGGGCGCTCCGAGAGCACCGAGGATGCCGTGTTCTCCAACCGCGACGACCTGGTCGCGGTCATGGGCGCCGCCGGGGTCGAGCGGGCCACGCTGGTGGGCTGCTCGCGCGCCGGATCGATCGTGGTGGACACCGCGCTGGAGTTCCCGGACCGGGTCGCCGGCCTGGTGTGGGTGTGCGGCGGGCTGAGCGGTCTCGAGACGACCGATACCCCCGAGGAGCGGGTGCTGTTCGAGCGGGAGGAGGCCCTGGTCGAGGCGAAGGACTGGGAGGCGGCCGCGGACGTCGACCTGGAGCTGTGGATCGACGGCGTCGGGCAGCCGCTGGGCCGGGCCCCGGCTCCCGTTCGGACCCTCGTCCGCCGGATGCTGATCGACACCTGGATCCGAGGGCCGGCCTACGGGCAGCCGGTGGTGCTCGACCCGCCCGCCGCCGGCAGGCTGTCCTCGATCCGGTGCCTCACCCTCGCCATCGTGGGCGAGCTGGACCCGTCCGGGACCGCCCAGGCAGCCGACGCGCTCGTCGCCGGCGTGCACGGCGCCCGCAGGATCGACCTCCCCGGGGTGGCCCACCTGCCGAGCCTCGAGCGGCCGGAGTGGTTCACGGAGACGCTGCTCGCGTTCCTCGCCGAGGTGGGCTGAGGCGCGTTCTTCGGGGCGCCGAACTCCACACCCGTTCCTGATTACCCTCCGCGCATCGCGACGGGCGGGCTCGGCGGCGTGGCGCGCCGGATGTGGACTCACCCGCCGGATGTGGACTCACCCGCCGGATGTGGACTCA
>CAYJOH010000219.1:0-4927 GCA_964371685.1 uncultured Anaerolineaceae bacterium | reverse complement strand
ACCGAGGTGAAGAACAGGAACGTGACCGGCTCGATCGGGTGGCTGACCATCTTGGGGACCATCAGGCGCAGGAACTCGTGCAGCGCGGGCATCCGGAGGTCCAGGCGGGGCCGAACGCGCACCGGGGTGCGCGTGATCCCCACCAGCCGGATCGCGAGGTGGAGCAGGGCCCCGATGACGGCGCCGACCGCGGCCGCCCGGATCCCGATCGAGTCGTGGAGCAGCACCGTCCCGCCGGCGATGCCGGCGTTGTACAGGATCGGGGCCAGCGCGTAGAACAGGAACCGCCGCTCGGCTACGAGGACCTCGCCCAGCGCGATCGACGCCGCGAACACGATCGGCGTCAGCAGCATCAGCCGGAACAGGTCCACGTAGCGCTCGCGCCCGGCCGCGTCGAATCCCGGGGCGACGATGTCGACGGTCACCGGCGCGGCGATGAACAGCGCGACGCTCGTGACGCCCATGACCAGGACCGCGAGCGTCAGGACCGTCTGGGCGAACCGGGCGGCGGCCGCCAGGTCGTCGCGGCGGAGCGTGCTGAACACGGGCACGAACGGCGCGGTCAGGCCGCTGGCGACGAGGACGTCGAGGGCCAGCTCCGGCAGCACGAAGGCGGCGTTGTAGGCGTCGAGCTCCGGGCCCGCCCCATACGTGCGCGCGAAGATCCGGTCGCGGGCGAGGCCCATCGCGTAGCTGACGAAGGTCAGCGCGGACAGGAGGATCGCCCCTTGGGGCAGCAGGCGCGCGAAGAGCTCCCGGATACGCGTGGCCACCCATCCCTCCGTCGATCGCGGTCGGCGCGCCTGTGACGCGCAACGCGGGCACGGTGGGACGGTACCGCGGACAGCGCGGCGCCGTCCGTCCGGTGCAGGCTGGCACCATGCCCGGCGCGCGCGTGCCCCGGGCGACCCCACCGGACCGCGGCGGGAGCCACCCGGCCGCACCGGGCACCGGGACTGAGGTCCGGGAGGGCGGTGGGACCGTCGTCGCGACGAGGCGCCGCGCGCCCGGTGCGCGGCGGCACATGGTCCCATCGTGCGATGGCCCGCGAGTACCGGCGGGTCGAACCTGACCCTGCGTCCTGGGGGACGTGGCGCAGGCCAGGTTGGCGGCGCGAGGCAGACGGGGGTCGCCGAGATGCGCAGCACGGGGACGCGCGGGGGAGTGATCGGGGCAGCGCTCGCCATCGCCGCTGTCATGTCCGTCGGGCCGTGGCCGGCCGTGCCGGCGCTGGTGATCGCGGCGCCCGGTGCCCCGATCCTGGATGTCGAGCTCGATGTCGACACGGTCACGGTGGGCGCCACCGTCACGCTGATCGCCTGGATCTTCGACGCCGACGGCAGCCCGCTCACGGGACCGGCGACCAACACGCAGGTGCGCTTCTACTTCGCCGCCGGCAGCGCCAACGACCCCGGCGGCTCCGGCAACAACGCGGACCTCCAGTGCCACACCGGCCAGGCCGGGACGTGCTCTGTCACGTACGTGCCGGTCTACGCGGGCGTGGACGTCCTGTGCGCGAAGACGTCGAACGGCCCGGCGAGCTGCACCGAGGCGGTGGGCGCCGCCGAGCGCGTGGACGAGTTCGACAGCGTGCAGCGGACGGTGGTGGCGGCCGACCCGTCGCCCAACACGGAGCCCAGCCCCTCGCCCAGCGCGAGCGTCGATCCGTCGCCCAGCGCTGGTGTATCGCCCTCGGCCTCGCCCAGCCCGGAACCCTCGCCCAGCCCGAGCGCCGATCCGTCGCCCAGCGTCGAACCCTCGCCCTCGGCCTCGCCCGGCCAGGATCCGGGCCCCTCCGCCCCGCCGTCCAGCGATCCCGGCGCGTCTCCCGGCGGCAACGACGACCCGACACCCGCCCCGACCGACACCCCGACCGAGGGGCTGGTCGTGCCCCCGAGCGAAGACCCGAGCGCGGCCCCGAGCGCGGCCCCCGTCGACGCGACGCCCAGCGCGTCGCCGGACCCGGAGCCGGTCACGGCCGCGGTGATCCCGCCCGCCGGCGGCGGCGGCGGCACGGGCGGCACGGCGGGCACCGGCGGCACCGGTGGCCCGGCCGGCGACGGCGTGCGCGCCCCGGTCGCGGACCGGCCCTCTGCGGGGCTGTCGGGCGTCGTGGACGCGATCGTCGACTTCGCCGTGGACGGGGCGTCGCGGGTGCTCCGGCCCGAGGCCGCCGCCGCCGTCGCGACCACATTCGGCTTCCCGATCGCGCTGGCGCTGCTGGTGCTCCTGTTCCTGCTCGTGCAGTCTCGCCTCGACGATCGCGACCCGAAGCTCCGATCCGCGCCGCTGACCATGGCGGACACGCTGGTCGCCTTCGAGGACGACGTCCGATGACGGCCGACCGGATGCGCACCGATTACGCGGCCCTCGGCGACCGGCTGCGCTACCTCCTTGGCCTGCGGTTCGCCCTCGCCGTCATCACGCTCGGGTTCGGGCTCGCCAGCCCGGGCACGCTGGGCATCCCGCTCGGGACGCTCGGCTCGCTGACCGTCGGCTACCTCGTGCTCGCCGTTGCCCTGCACTGGCTCGGGCAGCGCGTCCCGGCGGCGTCGTTCGCCGTGCTCACCGTGACCCTCCTGCTCGATGGCCTGTTCCTGGCCGCCGCGATGTACGGCACGGGCGGGACCCAGAGCCCGATGCGGTTCCTGATCTACCTGCACCTCGTCGCCGTGTCGCTGCTGGCGTCGTACCGGACCGGCCTCAAGATCGCGCTGTGGCACTCGCTCCTGCTGTTCGTGGTCCTGTACGCGCAGGGCGCGGCCCTGCTGCCGCCGGTTGACGTGCTGCCCGGCGGCTCGATCAGCCTCGACGGCGTGCCGGCCCTCAATGTCACCGCGTTCTGGCTGTTCGCCCTCGCGACGTCGCTGTTCTCGGCCATGAACGAGCGGGAGCTCCGTCAGCGGCGCGCCGACCTCGAGACGCTGGTGCGCGTCGGGGTGCAGCTGGACGACGAGGGGGACCCGGTCCACCAGGCCCGGCTGGTGCTGGGCACGCTCGTGGGTCGCTACCGGTTCCCGCGCGGCCTGGTCCTGGGCGCCTCCGAGGACCACCTGGTGGTCCTGGGCACGCACGGCATCGACGACTGCCCCGACGGCGAGCGGCTGGCCGTGGACCCGGTCATCGTCCGGGCGTGGGCCGCCCGCGCCCCACTGGCGCAGCGCCGGCTCCGCGCCGACCGCGAGCCCGTGCTCGCCGGCCTGTTGCCCGACGCCCGCCACGTGATCGTCGCGCCGATGGTCGCCGACGGGCGGCCGGTGGGAGCTGTCGTCCTCGAGCACCGCGGCGATGCCGTGACCGGAATCGAGCGGCGGGTCATGGGCGTGGTCGCCCAGCTCGCCTCCATCGCGGCGCTCAACCTCCGCAACGCCGTGCTCCTCAACCGGGTCCGGGACCTGGCCGAGCGCGACTCGCTCACCGGCGCCGCCAACCGTCGCTCGTTCCAGGCCAGCCTGGAGCGCGTGCTGGAGACCGCCGGCGAGCACGGCTCGCGGACCTCCGCGGTCCTGTTCATCGACCTCGACGACTTCAAGATCGTCAACGACACGCTGGGCCACGCCGCGGGCGACGAGCTGCTCGTGTCGGTGACCAACCGGATCTCGACCCTCGTCCGCGACGACGACCTCGTCGCGCGGCTCGGCGGTGACGAGTTCGCCATCCTGACCCAGGACCTGCCCGACCTGCGCCGCTCCCGGGCCATGGCCGAGCGGCTGATCCGTGAGCTGCGGGCGCCGTACCAGGTGGCGGGGCGCGTGGTCTCGATCTCGGCCAGCATCGGCATCGCGGGCGCCCACGACGCGATCGCCGGCGCGGCCGACATGGTCCGCAATGCGGACGTGGCGATGTACATGGCGAAGGCCGGCGGCAAGGCCGGGTTCGCGGTCTTCGACCCCGGCATGCACCAGGCCATCCGCGAGCGCCACGAGCTGGCCATGGAGCTCCAGCAGGCCGTGGACCTCGACCAGCTCGTCCTGCGCTACCAGCCGATCATCGAGCTCCACAGCGGCCGCCTCGCGGGCGTCGAGGCGCTCGTCCGGTGGCGCCACCCCGAGAAGGGCCTGATCGCCCCCGGCCAGTTCATCGAGATCGCCGAGGAGCACGGCTCGATCCTGCCAATCGGCCGCTGGGTGCTCCGCGAGGCCTGCCGCCAGACCGCGGCCTGGCACGCCGCCGAAGCCACCCCCGGCGACATGTTCGTGGGCGTCAACGTCTCCGCGCGAGAGGTCCAGGAGGCCGGCTTCGTGGACGGCGTCCGCGAGGCGCTGTCCGAGTTCGGCGTCGCCGCGTCGCACCTCGTGATCGAGATCACCGAGACCGCGCTCCTGCGCGCCACGCCCGCGACGGTCGAGACCCTGCAGGGCCTGCGCGACCTCGGGGTCCGGGTCGTGATCGACGACTTCGGCACCGGCTACTTCTCGCTCAGCCACCTGCGGCAGTTCCCGGTCGACGCCCTCAAGATCGCCGGCGAGTTCACGCAGGAGGGCGAGTCCGAGACCGCGACGCGGTCGTCCGCGCTGGCCGCGGCGATCGTGGCCATGGCCCGCTCGCTGGGGATCGAGACCGTGGCCGAAGGAATCGAGACGCCGGCCCAGGCGGACCGGATGCGGTCGCTCCAGTGCACCTACGGACAGGGCTTCTTCTTCGCCCAGCCCCTCCTGCCCGAGGAGCTGCCCGACGCCGCACGCGCCTGCGAGACCGCGATGGCCGCGACGGCCGAGGCCGAGGCGATGGCGCATGCCGAGGCGATGGCGCATGCCGAGGCGATGGCGCAGGCCGGGGCCCGCCGGACGCGCCGGACCCGCCAGGCCGCCGAGGCCATCAGCGTCGGAGACCTCGTCCCGGCCTGAGGCCGGTCGCGGGGCCCGAAGCCGGGTCCGAGGTACTTTCGTGCTGTTGCCGCTGGGGCCCTGCCGCCCGCACAGTTGGT
>CAYJOH010000218.1:0-4939 GCA_964371685.1 uncultured Anaerolineaceae bacterium | reverse complement strand
CGAACCGGTGCACGACGTCCGAACCCAGCCGCCCAGCGGCTGGCTTGGCGCATGCGGAGCTCTCGCAGCGCACGGATGCGCAGCCCCGCCGGAGCGGGTGAATCGCGGATCATCGATTATTGACGATCGGGCGTTTCGGACCGTATGATCTGGGGCCTCTAGACGGTCTAGACGGATGTCCCGCGCCGAGGGGTCACGCGACGTCCAGGGCCGGCCGACGCCTCGCACCATGGGCCACGACCTCGCACCATGGCCACGACGCAGCTCGCATGGAGAGCGACCCGGACATGAGCAGCCTCTCGGGCATCGGAGCCGCCGTCATCGGCAGCGGGTTCATCGGCACGGTCCACATCGAGGCCCTGCGCCGGATCGGCGTCGACGTCCGCGGCCTGCTGGGCTCCTCCGCCGAGCGCGCCACCGCCAGCGCGGAGCGGATCGGCGTGCCGCATGCGTACGCCGACCTCGACGAGCTCCTCGCCGACGAGCGCGTCCGCGTCGTCCACGTCACGTCGCCCAACGAGCTGCACCACCCCCAGGCCAGGGCGATCCTCGCCGCCGGCCGGCACATCGTGTGCGAGAAACCGCTGGCCATGACGTCGGCGGAGTCGGGGGACCTCGTCCGCCTGGCGGCCGCCTCGGGGCTCGTCAACGCGGTCAACTTCAACATCCGGTTCTATCCCCTCAACCAGCACGTGGCGGGGCTCGTGCGGGACGGTGGCGTGGGCGACGTCCGCCTGGTCACGGGACGCTACTTCCAGGACTGGCTGCTCCACGACACGGACTGGAACTGGCGGCTCGAGCCGGAGCGCGGCGGCGCGCTGCGCGCGGTGGGCGACATCGGCTCGCACTGGCTGGACCTCACGACGTTCCTCACCGGGCGCCGCGTCGAGGCCGTGATGGCGGACCTCACCACGTTCATCCCGGTGCGGCACCGGCCCGCCGGTCCGGTGGAGACGTTCTCCACCGAGCGCACCGCCGCGACGGTCCCCGTGGACATCCGGACCGAGGACACCGCGATGCTCCTGCTGCGCTTCGAAGGCGGCGCCCGCGGGTCCGTGGCCATCTCGCAGATCAGCCCCGGCCGCAAGAACAGCCTCCAGTACGAGATCGACGGCTCCTCCTCCGCCGTTGCCTGGGATTCGGAGCAGCCTGACCACCTGTGGATCGGTCACCGTGACCGGCCGAACGAGGTGCTGCTCCGAAACCCGGCCCTCATGGGCCCGCTCGGCCGCGCCGCGGCCCGGCTGCCCGCCGGCCACGTGGAGGGCTTCGCCGACACGTTCGGCGCCCTGTTCACGGCGATCTACGGGGACGTTGCCGCGGGCCGGCCGGCGGCCGCCCCCATCTACCCGACGTTCGCCGACGGCCATGACGAGATGCTCGTCGGCGACGCTGTCGCGGAGAGCGCGCGGACCGGTCGCTGGGTCGAGGTCGTCCGGACCCCGGCCACGGCGGGCGGCCGCTGAGCCCGGCGATGGCGTCCCGCCCGGACCGACAGCTCCTTCCCGCCACCCGTTGCGCCCCGGAGGACCATGCGCGATGAAGCTCGGCTTCCTGACCGCCCCGTTCCCGAACACGCCGCTCATGGAGGTGGCCGACTGGGCCGCCGAGGCCGGCTTCGAGATCCTCGAGATCGCGTGCTGGCCGCAGACCACCGGCCCCACCCGGCGTTACGCCGGCACCAGCCACATCGACGTCGCCAACCTGTCGGCGTCGCAGGCGACGGAGATCCGCGGCGAGCTGGAGGCGAAGGGCCTCGCGATCTCGGGCCTCGGCTTCTACCCCAACCCGCTCCACCCGGATCCCGAGCACCGCGCCTCGGTCATCGGCCACCTCAAGCACGTGATCACCGCGGCCGAGAAGATGGACGTCCCGCTCGTGAACACGTTCATGGGCGGCGACGCGGCGAAGCACCAGGACCAGAACTGGGAGGAGGCGCTCCGGGTCTGGCCGGACATCGTGGCGTTCGCCCGCGACCACGGGCGGAAGCTCACGCTCGAGAACTGCCCGATGATCTTCAGCTACGACGAATGGCCGGGCGGGCACAACATCGCCACCACGCCGCGGATGTGGCGCCGGATCCTGGAGCAGTGGGGCGACACGATCGGGCTCAACTTCGACCCGTCGCACCTGGTCCTGCAGATGATCGACATGCGCCGCTTCCTCAAGGAGTTCGGGGCGCACGTGCTCCACTTCCAGGCCAAGGACCTGATGATCGACGTCGACGGGCTGTACGAGCGCGGCGTGTTCTCGATGGGCATGGGCTGGCAGATCCCGCGCATCCCCGGCCTCGGCGAGGTCGACTGGAGCGTCGTGTTCTCCGAGCTCTACCGCCAGGGCTTCGAGGGCGACTGCATCATCGAGCACGAGGACCGCCGCTTCGAGGGGTCTGACGCCAAGGTCAAGCAGGGGTTCCTCATCGCCCGCGACATCCTCCGCCCGTACTGCAAGGGACCCCGATGACGCTCACCATCGACAACCTGACCGAACGGGATATCGCGAAGACCATCGACCACAGCCTGCTGCGGCCGGAGCTGGACGACGCGTTCGTGGAGGCGGGGTGCCGGCTGGCCGCCAGGTACGACGTGGCGTCCGTGTGCGTGCCGCCGGTCCACGTGCGCAGGGCGAAGGCGATCCTCGACGGCACGGACGTCGCGATCGGCACGGTCGTCGGCTTCCCGCACGGCTACGCCACGACCGAGACCAAGGTCGTCGAGACCCGCCAGGCGCTGGCCGACGGCGCGACCGAGATCGACATGGTGCTCCAGGTCGGGGCGCTCAAGTCCGGCCGCGACGCGGACGTGCAGGCGGACATCGCGGCCGTGGTGGAGGTCGCCCATGCCGCGGGGGCGATCGTCAAGGTGATCTTCGAGAACGCCTACCTGACCGACGACGAGAAGGTCCGCGCCTGCCGCCTGACCGAGGCCGCGGGGGCCGAGTTCGTGAAGACCAGCACCGGGTTCGCGCCCTCCGGCGCGACCCACGACGACCTGCGCCTGATGCGGGCCAGCACGTCGCCCCACGTCCGGGTCAAGGCGGCCGGGGGCGTGCGCACGCTGGACGCCCTGCTCGCGGTGATGAACCTGGGCGTGACCCGGATCGGCGCCACCGCCACCGAGGCGATCATCCTGGACTTCCGCGCGCGCAAGGCGGGCGAGGGCTCGGTCGCGTCGTCCCCGGCCACGGAGGGCGGCTACTGATGCGTCCGGTCGGCGTGGGCATGCTCGGCTCGGGGTTCATCGGCGAGTTCCACGCGCTCGGCCTGCGCTACGTGCCCGGCGCCCGCGTCGTGGCGAACTTCGGGGCCGGCCCGGAGCGGCGCGAGGCGTTCGCGGCCCGGTTCGGCAGCCGGCCGTTCGACTCGATCGAGGCGCTGTGCGCCGATCCCGAGGTGGATCTCGTCGTCGTCTCGCTGCCCAACCAGCTCCACCGCGAGGCGGTCCTGGCGGCCGTCGCGGCGGGCAAGGCGGTGGCCTGCACCAAGCCGCTGGGCCGCACCGCCGCGGAGGCCGCGGACATGCTCCGCGCCGTCACCGATGCCGGCCTGTTCAACGCCTACCTCGAGAACGTCGTGTTCAACGTCGACATGATGCGGATGCACGACATGGTCGAGGCGGGCGCGATCGGCCGGCTGACCACGTTCCGGGCCCGCGAGGGGCACAGCGGCCCGCACGCCGCCCACTTCTGGGACGCCGAGCTGGCCGGCGGGGGCGCGCTGCTGGACATGGCCTCGCACGGGACCGAGTGCGCCCGCTACCTGTTCGGCAAGCAGCTCGCGGTGCGCGAGGTGTTCGCCTGGGGCGCCACGCTCGTCCACGGCGACCGGACGACGGGCGAGGACAACGCGGTCATGGTCCTGCGCTTCGAGGACGGCCGCGCCGCCACGTGCGACGTGTCGTGGTCGTCGCGGGGCGGTCTCGAGGGCCGGTTCGAGGTCTACGGCGACGCCGGCCGCATGGTCCAGGACATGGGCGCGGGCGCCGTCCGTGCGTTCATCGAGCGGCCGGCCGGATACCTGGGCGAGAAGGCGGACGCCGAGACGGGCTGGGTGTTCCCGGTGCCCGACGAGGTCCGCGTCCACGGCCACGACCTGATGATGGCCGACGTGATCGGGGCCTTCCGCGCCGGGACGGCGCCCCGCGAGACGTTCCGCGACGGGTACGTCGTGAACGCCGCGCTGGACGCCGCCTACCGCTCCATGCGCAGCGGCTGCTGGGAGCCCGTGATCACCGACCATGCGCTGCTGGCCGCCGCCTCGTGAGCCAGCCCGTGGGCGCCGCCGCGACCTGGCTCCGCGAGGCGGCGGCCGTGCTCGGGCGCGTGACGGAGACGCAGGCGGAGGGCGTCGAGCCGGCCCGCGCCTGGTGCGCCGACGCGATCGCGGCCGGGGGCCTCGTCCACCTGTTCGGGACGGGGCACTCGCGGATCCCCGTGGAGGAGATGTTCCCGCGCTACGGCTCGTATCCCGGGTTCAACCCGATCGTCGAGCTGTCGATGACGTTCCACACCCAGGTCGTGGGCGCCAACGGCCAGCGCCAGGCGATGTTCATCGAGCGGGTGCCGGGGCTCGCGGAGGTGATCCTGTCCAACTTCCACTTCGGACCCCTGGACGTCATGATGGTGTTCTCCGCGAGCGGCCTGACCGCCGTCCCCGTGGAGATGGCGCGTGGTGCGCGGTCGCGCGGGTTGCGCGTGATCGCGGTCACGTCCGTGGCACAGTCGATGTCTGGGGAACCGGAGCCCGCCGCGGGCGCCCGGCTGCTGGAGGAGGCCGACCTCGTGCTCGACGTCTGCACGCCGCACGCCGACGCGATGGTCGCCATCGACGGCCTGGACAGTCCCGTCGGACCCGGCTCCACCATCGGCGCGGTCGCCATCGTCAACGCCATCAAGGTCCGGACCGCCGAGCTCCTCGTGGAGCGCGGGGCCATGCCACCGG
>CAYJOH010000217.1:0-4946 GCA_964371685.1 uncultured Anaerolineaceae bacterium | reverse complement strand
CCGTCGGGGTCGAACGAGCAGACGACGACCGGCGTTGCGCCGCCGGCCCAGGCGACGTCCGCGAGGCGGCGCGCGGCCGGCGTGCCGTCGGCGTCGGCGAGCGCGGAGGCCGGGGTGGCGGCGAGGATCACGGCGGCGACGGTCATGGGTGCTCCTGGTGCGACGGACCGGAGTGTAGCCGTCCGCCGAGAACCTTTCGGGGCCTGGCGGGTTATTGTCGATTGAGCGTCGCCCCTGCACCTCGAGGAGTCTCCCGCTGCCCACGTCGCTCGGCCTGTGGCGCACCGTGCTGCAGCGGACCCGCGCCGACTGGCCCGTCGTGCTCGCCTCGTGGGTGCTCCTGGCCAGCGCGCTGTCGCTGCTGGCCGCCGGCTCGCTGTACACGGATGCGGTGACCCTCGCCGGGCTTCATCGCGAGCTCCGGGAGTCGTCGCCCGCCGATCGCGCGATCGTCGTCCGGACCCGGATCACCCCCGACCGCCTCCCGGTCGCCGACGGCGCCGTCATGCCCGAGCTGGAGCGGGTCGTCGCCCCGATCGGCGGGGAGCTGGCGCGGGTGCTGCGCTCGTCGCCCTACGCCGACGCCGCCGCGGACCCGGAGACGGTGACCGACCTCGTGGTGCTCGGCTCGTTCGAGGGCATCGAAGGACACGCGACGATCGTGGACGGGCGGTGGGCCGAGCCCGGTGCGGCGCCGGTCGAGGCGACGCTGTCCGAGGCCGCCTCAGGCGTGCTCGGCGTGCGCACCGGCGACCGGCTGTCGCTCGCCGGGCGGCTCGACCCGGGGCGCCGGGTCGAGGTGGTCATCACCGGCACCTGGCGCGCGGACCTCGCGGACCCGTACTGGCTGGGCGAGCCGCTGGTGCTGGTCGGGACGGAGACCAGCGGCCGGTTCACGACCCGCGGTCCGCTCGTCGTGGCCGCCGAGGACCTCACCACGGGCGCGCTCGTGGCGGCCCTCGACGCCCAGTGGCGCGCCATCCCGGACGTCGACGGCTTCCGGCCGGACACGATCGAGGTCGTCGGCAGCGCGCTGGACGGCCTGTCCGCCCGGATCAACGCGGCGCTGCCCCAGTCCAACCAGGCATCGGTGGCGTCGAAGCTGTCGACCATCCTCGACTCGGTGGACCGTTCCGTGCTGGTCACCCAGGCGGGGATCCTGCTGCTGCTCGTCCAGTTCGGCGTGCTGGCCGGCTATGCGGTCGTCCTGGTCGCCGCGCTGCTGCTGGAGCGCCGGCGGACCGAGACGGCGCTGCTCCGCGCCCGCGGTGCCGGCCTCGGCCACCTGTCGGCGCTCGCGATGGGCGAGGCGATGCTGATCGCGATCCCGGCCGCGATCGCCGCGCCGTGGCTGGCCGCCGTGCTGGTGGCGGCCGTCCGGCTCAACCCGGCGATGGAGGGCGTGGGCCTCGAGGCGCCGCTGCCGGGCCCGCCCACGTTCGTCGTCGCGGGCGTCGGCGGCCTGGTGGCCGTGGTGGCGCTGACGCTGCCGACGCTGACCTCGAACCTCGGCATCTCGGGCGTGCGCGCCGCGATCGGCCGGCAGGTGGGCCGCACGCTGCCGCAGCGGCTGGGCCTGGATCTCGCGCTCGTGCTGCTGGCGGCGATCGCCCTGTTCCAGCTGCGTCTCTACGGCGCGCCCCTGACCGAGAACGCGCGGGGCACGCTGGGCGTGGACCCGCTGCTGGTCGCGGCCCCCGCGATCGGGCTGCTGGGCGGGGCGGTCCTGGCGATCCGGATCGTGCCCCGGCTGGCCGAGCTCGCGGAGCGGGTGCTGGCCCGCGGTCGGGGACTCGTGGCCTCGCTGGGCGGGCGCCAGATCGCCCGCCGTCCGCTGCGCTACACGCGCGCCGCGCTGCTGCTGATCCTGGCCGCGGCGCTCGGGACGTTCGCCTCGGCGCATGCCGCGACATGGGCGCGCAGCCAGGCGGACCAGGCCGTGTACGCCACGGGCGCCGATGTCCGGATGGTGCCCAGGTCCCAGGGACCCACGCCGGGCTGGGCGCTGGGCTCGGCGATCCGCGCCATCCCCGGCGTCACCGCCGCGACGCCGGTCGTCCACGCCGGGGTGGAGCTCGGCGCGGCGCTCCGCGACGGCGCGGTGATCGCCGTGGACCCAGGACCGATGGCGGAGGTGATCCGCCTCCGTGACGACGCCTCGCGCGCCGTGACGCTCGACGGTCTGGCCACGCTGGCGGCCGCTCGCACGACCGCGCCCGGGCTGGACATCCCCGACGGCACCCGGCGGCTGTCGCTGGTCATCTCCTCGGCGTTCCGGCCGGTCGAGGGCTTCCCCGAGATCCCGGCTGGGCACCAGGGCGCCATCGCCGCCGTGGTGGTGGCGGACGGGGACGGCCGGCTGTTCCGGATCGCCTCGGCGCCGGGGGCCCTGGGCGTGGAGCACGCCCGGATCGAGATCCCGCTGGACGTCGAAGGGGCGGGCGGCGCCGTCTCGGCGCCGCTCCGGATCGTGGCCCTGGAGCTGTCGTTCACCTGGTCGGGCCTCGGCCAGACCGTGATCCAGGGGACCGTGGACGTCGAGGCGCTGGAGGCGAGTGCGGCGGACGCGGGCGAGGCGTGGACCCCGCTGGCCTTCGACACGCTGACCCGGTCGCGCTGGATCCGTATCGAGAGTGGCGCCGGCTCGCCCTACCGCGCGCCCGAGGGTCACCCGAACCGGCTGTCGCTGGAGGGCGTGTTCAGCCTCCAGCAGGTCGCGTTCCGGCGCACGTACCTGCCGGCCCAGCTCGCGCCCCTGGCCGCGCTGGCCGGGCCCGTGTTCCTCGAGCGCACCGGCGCCCGCGTCGGCG
The DNA here is from genome assembly GCA_964371685.1 of uncultured Anaerolineaceae bacterium. Lineage (GTDB taxonomy): Bacteria > Chloroflexota > Limnocylindria > Limnocylindrales > CSP1-4 > CAIXZV01. The sequence goes on along the minus strand of CAYJOH010000217.1, from coordinate 2,136 downwards.
ACCAGGTCAAGGCATCGGTGTTCGGGGTCCGGGTCACGATCGACCTCGTCGGCCGGGTGGACGCGTTCCCGCCCCAGGACCCGGCGAAGCCGTTCCTCGTGGTCGACGGCCTCGCGCTCGACCTCGCCCGGTTCAACGCCGGGGCGACGATGGCCGACACCGACGAGTGGTGGCTGTCGGTGGAGCCCGGCGGCGCACCCGGCGTGGCGGCGGCGCTGGCGGCGCCCGCGATCGACGCCACGGAGATCGTGGACCGCGAGGCACTGCTGGCGGACCTCACCGGGGACCCGCTGGCGCTCGGCGTGATCGGCATCCTGGGCCTCGGCTCGGTCGCGGCCCTGTTGTTCGCGGCGATCGGCTTCCTGGTCAGCGCGACGGTGTCCACCGCCGAGCGGCTGGGCGAGTTCGCGTTGCTCAAGGCCCTGGGGCTCTCGCCGCGCCAGCTGCAGGCCTGGCTGTCGATGGAGAGCGTCACGCTGCTGGTCATCGGCCTCGTGGCGGGGACCGGCCTCGGGCTCGTCCTCGCGTGGCTCGCGCTGCCCTTCGCCACCCTCACGGCGTCGGGCGAGCCGCCGGTTCCCGACGCGATCGTGGTCGTGCCACTCGAGGCGCTCCTGCCGACGGTCGCCCTGGCCGGCATCCTGGTCGTGGCGACCTGGCTGCTCGTCCGGCGCCAGCTGCCGGCGGCCCGCACCAGCGCGGTCCTCCGCGCCCGGGACGAGTAGCCGTGGCCTGGATCCTGGTCGCCCTCCGCCGGCTGCGCGACGACCGCGCCCCCACCGCGGGCCTGCTCGTCCTGGTGCTGGTGACGGCCTTCGTCGCCGCGCTCGCGCCACGCGTCCTCGCCCGGCTGGCAGACGACGCCGTGCGGACCGAGATCGCGGGCGTCACCGCGTCCGCCCGCAACCTCGTCCTCCAGCAGCATCGGTTGCTGCCCACCGGCCCCGACGACGACCCGCTGGCGGAGATCCGGACGGCCGGCGAGGCCCTCGAGGAGACGTTCCCGGCCCGGATCGGAAACCTCGTCGCAGACCGCGACGTGATCGTCGAGAGCGGCCGCTTCCGGCTCCAGAAGGAGACCAGCGACCCGGCCTTCGTCCGGCTGCGGATCCAGGAGGGGGTGGCCGAGCACGTCGCGTACGTCGAGGGCGTCCCCCCGACGGCCGCCGTCGAGTATGTGGACGGGGTCGGGCCGGACAGCCAGAACGGGATCCCGGTCTACGAGGCCGCGGTCTCGAGCCTGACCGCGGCGGCGTTCGGGATCCGCACCGGGGACGAGTTGTTCCTGGTGGGCGATCCCGGTGACCCGCAGATGGGGCTCAGCCAGCAGGACGTCTACGCCTTCGCCCGGATCACCGGCATCTACGACGTGCCGGACCCTGAGGCCGACTGGTGGCTGGACGACGAGCTGCTGATCCACCCGGTGATCCGGGCGCTATCGGCCGAGATCCAGCTGCTGGACGCGGCGCTGCTGATCGACGAGCACACCCACGGTCCGCTCGCGACGTACATGGACGGGATCCACCGGCCGCTGCGCTACACGTGGCGCTCGTTCCTCGACGCGGGGCGGATCACGGGGCGCAGCGTCCCGGCGCTGATCACCGCCTTCCGCAAGCTCCAGGTCGCGTATCCGTCGGCCAACGTGACCCTGTCCGACGACACCGCGATGCGCACGGGAATGCGCGCCATCCTCGAGGGTCACCTCGCGCGCTGGACGGCCGCCGAGTCGATCCTCGCGGTCATGGCCCTCGGCCCCGCGCTGGTGGCCGCCGCGACGCTCCCCCTGATCGCGATCCTCGCCGCGCGGCGACGCCGGGCCTCGATGGCCCTCGCCCGCAGCCGCGGGGCGTCGCCGCGCCAGGTGCTGGGTCCGACGGTCGCGGAGGGGCTGCTCATGGCGCTCCCCACGGCGGGGGTCGCCACGCTGCTGTCGGTGCTGGCGGTGCCCGGCGGCCGGCTGGCCCCGACGGTGGCCGCGGCGGCGGTCGTCGTGGCCGCGGCGGTGGGCGTGCTCGTGGCGACGGTCGTGCCGATCGCCCGCGGCCGGGTCGCCGGCGCGCAGGCCGAGGAGCGCGACCGGATCGTGCTCGGCCATGTCGGCAGCCGGCGGCTCGTGCTCGAGGGCCTCGGGGTGGC
>CAYJOH010000216.1:0-4986 GCA_964371685.1 uncultured Anaerolineaceae bacterium | reverse complement strand
ACCACCTCCGAGGCCTGGAGGCGGCCGGGCTCGTGACCAGCCGGAAGGTCGGGCGGGAGCGGCATCACTACCTCAACCCCGTCCCGATCCGCCGGATCCACGACCGGTGGCTGGACCGCTACCGGATCCGCGCCGCCGACCTGCTGGACGACCTTCGCGCCACCCTGGAGGGCGAACCGATGACCACCACCGACCTGGCCGAGCACGCCGCCGAGGCGCCGCCCGCCCACGTCTTCGCGACCTTCATCCGCGCCACGCCGGAGACGATCTGGCGGGCGCTCACCGAGAGCGAGTTCACGCTCCAGTACTACTACCGGAGCACGGTCGAGTCCGACTGGCGGCCCGGCTCCCCGATGCACTACGAGATCGATGGCGAGTCGGTGCTCGAGGGCACGATCCTGGAGGCCGATCCTCCGCGCCGCCTCGTGACCACGTTCCACGCGACCTGGGACGAGGGCGTCGCCGCCGATGCGCCCTCGCGCCTCACCTGGGAGATCGAGGTCGCCGGGCCCGGCGTGTCCAAGCTCACGGTCGTCCACGACGGGTTCCTCCGCCGGGACGAGACCTACGGGCAGGTGGGCGGCGGCTGGCCGTTCATCCTGGCCGGCCTCAAGACGCTGCTCGAGACCGGCACGCCGCTCATGGGCGGTGCCACGGACGTGGACGCGGACGCGCACGTGCACGCCTGATCGCCGATCGGGGCGGGCGACGATCCATCGATGCCGCGCCGGCTCGGGTCGTCGCCCGCACCGGCTATGAGCCGGGCGCCGCCTCCTCGGTCTCCGCGGCCGGGACCGGCAGCCGCTCATCCCGCCCCTTGCCGCGCCGGAACGTGAGCGCGAACAGGATCGTGACCGTCATGAACGAGATCGACGCGAGATTGGACAGGATCAAGGCCGCGTTGCCGATCGACCAGCCGTAGGCCAGCCACAGTACGAAGCCCACCTCGAGCAGCGACAGGTACAGCAGCGACACGTCCCGGCTGGAGCGGGTGTGGAGCATCCGCCGGATCTGGAGGAACGGCGCGGCCGCCATGAAGACCCCGGCGATGGTGGCGGCGACGGCGAGGATCTCTGGGGTGGTCACGCCTTCCCCTGCGCCCGGAGCTCGGCCTTGCGGGCCCGCTTGCCGGCCTGGTACTCGGCGAGGGCCTCCGGCGAGTCCACGTCGCCCAGCGTGGGGTGCTTGGGCCGGACCTCGTCCCAGCCGGCGGGCTTGATCCCGTAGCGGTTGCCCAGCAGCGCGACGATCGTGCCAGCCTTCATCTCCCCGATGCCGGGCAGCGCGATCAGCCGGGCGTGGAGGTCGCGGGCATCGGCCGCCTCGGTCCACAGGCGCGAGGCGTCACCGCCATAGCCGTCGGCGATCGCGGCGCACAGGTCGCGGACGCGCTTCGCCATGTTGCCCGGGAAGCGGTGGAGCGCCGGCGGCGTGCGGAACGCGGCGTCGAGCACCTCGGGATCCATGGTCGCGATCGAGGCTGCGTCGAGGCCGCCGATCCGGCCGCGGAGCTCGAACGGGCCGGCGAACGCCTTCTGGACGGTGACCTGCTGGTCGAGCGCGAACCCGATCAGCAGCGCCAGGGGATCGTGCGCGAGCAGCGCGTCGGCGTCGGGGTTGCCGGTGAACGGGAGGTGGTCGGGCGGGACGGGGAGGCTCATGGACGCATCGTACGCGGCTACGATCCACGCATGCCGAATCCTCCCTTCTCCGATGCCCCCGGCCGCCGCGCCGTGCGGGCCGGCCGCCTGCTCGACGTCGAGTCGGGCACCACCCTCCCCGACCGGACCCTGCTCATCGCCGACGGCCGCGTGGAGGCCGTCCTGGGCCCGGACGACGGCCTGCCCGACGGCACGCCCGTCGACGACCTCGGCGGGCTCACCGTCCTGCCCGGGCTGATCGACACCCACAGCCATCTCGTCGGCGAAGTCCAGACGGCCGGCGTCCCGGCGACGACCACCTCGCCCGCGCAGGAGGCGCTGATCGGCGTCCGCAACGCGCGGGCCACGCTGGAGGCAGGCTTCACCACCACGCGTGACCTGGGCGCGTTCCGGGCGTTCGTGGATCTCGCGCTCCGCGACGCGATCGACGCCGGCGACGTCGACGGGCCCCGGATGCAGGTCGCGGGTGCGTTCATCACCGCCCCCTGGGGTGGCGGCGATGTCGTCGGGCTGGCCCACGACATCCGACTGCCCGATGACCTCCGGTTCGGCGTCGTCACCTCCCCCGCCGAGGTGCGCGAGCGCGTGCGGCGGCTGCTGATCGGTGGCGCGGACGTCATCAAGTGCATCGCCACGGGCGCCGTCCTGACGCGGGGCGGCGTGCCGGGCGCCCCCGAGCTGTCCGAGGAGGAGCTCCGGGCCTCGGTCGAGGAGGCGGCCCACTACGGCCGGTTCGTGGCCGCCCACGCGCACGGGGCGGAGGGCGCGAAGCGGGCGATCCGCGCCGGCGTCCGGTCCGTGGAGCACGGCTCGCTGCTGGACGACGAGGCGATCGCGATGCTCGCCGATACGGGCACCTTCCTGTCCGCGGACCTGTACGACGGCGAGTGGGCGCTGGAGCACGGCGCGCTCGAGGGCTGGCCGGCGGACACGATGCGCAAGCTCGCGTACACCATGGACACCGGGGTCGAGGTCGTGCGCAAGGCGGTCGCCCGCGGCGTCCGGGTCACGTACGGCACGGACTCCGGCGTGTACCCGCACGCGCTGGTCGCGAGGCAGCTCGCCTGGTTCGTGCGCTGCGGGATGTCGCCGCTGGCCGCGATCCGCTCCGCGACCACCGTCGCCGCCGAGTGCATGGGCTGGGCCGACCGCGTCGGCTCGCTGGCGCCCGGCCGGTTCGCGGACCTGGTCGCCGTGGAGGGCGACCCGCTCGCCGACGTGACGGTGCTCGAGCTGCCGCTGGTCGTCGTGAAGGGCGGCCGCGTCGCGCTCGACCGGCGCTGAGGGCACGCGACCCACGCCTCGCGCACGGCGCCACAGCCATTACCATCGTGACCCGACGCCAGCGAGGGGCCCGTGGACGACCGTCAGCTGCACACCGAGGCCGGCGCCCGGCCCCGACCGGGCGGGCTCGGCCGTGCCGCGAAGCTCGTCCCGCCGCGCGAGCCCAGCGGCACGCTCGCCCGCCCCGAGCTCGAGGCCCGGCTCGCCGCGGGCACGGAGCGCCGCGTGACCGTCGTCGTCGCGGGCGCGGGCTTCGGCAAGAGCACGCGGGCGGGGCGCGTGGCCGCGCGCCGCGACGCCGCCTGGTACACCGTGGACGCCGCCGACACGCTTCTCGGCTCGTTCGCCGCGGGCGTCGTGGCCGCGCTGCGCCGCCGCCTGCCCGCCCTCCCCGCGGACCTCGCCACCCCGATCGAGACGTCGGTGGACCCCAAGGACGACGCCGAGGCGCACCACCGCGGCCAGGCCGCCGCCACGCTCGTCGCCGACGCGCTCCAGGAGACCCTCGGCGGGGAGCTGCTGCTGGTCCTCGACGACTGCCACGAGATCGACGGCGCCGCCGGCTCGTGGCGATTCGTGGAGGCGCTGGTCCGGTTCGCACCGCCCGACCTCCACCTGCTGCTGGTGTCCCGCACCGACCCGCCGTTCGGGGTGGAGCGGCTGCGCGCCCAGGGCGAGGTGTCGGACGTCGGCGGCTCATCGCTCGCGTTCACCGTGCCCGAGATCGAGGCGCTGGTCGCGAACCTGCTCGACGCCGACGTCGTGCCCCGCGAATCCGTGGGCGACGCCGCCGCCCGAATCCACTCCGCCACGGGCGGCTGGCCGGCCGCGGTGCGCCTCACGATCGAGGCGCTGCTCGCCGCACCGGCCGGTGGCCGGGAGGCGGTCCTGGACCGGCTGCAGCGTCCCGAGGGTCCGTTGTTCGCGTACCTCGCCGAGGAGGTCGTCGCGGCGGCGTCCGAGGCCGTCCGCCGGACCCTCGCCCACGCCGTCCACTTCGAGCGGTTCTCCGGCTCGCTGCTCGAGGCGTGCGGGGTCTCGGGCGCCACCGGGGTGCTGGAGCGGCTGGCCCGGCGCGCCCTGTTCCTCCAGCCGCTCCCCGGTGACCCGGGCTGGTACGTCCTCCACGGGCTGATCCGCGAGTACACCAGGACGCGCCTGCCGCTGGAGTCGGCCGCGGTCAGCGGGCTCCACCTGGGCGCGGCGGCCTGGCTCGAGGCCAACGACCGGTTCGAGGAGGCGCTCGCCCACCTCCACGCCGCCGGTGACGAGGCCGCGCTGGCGGCGTTCCTCGACCGGTACGGCCCGATGCTCGTGATCGGCGGGGCCACGCGCCAGGTGACCGAGGCGGCGGCGCTGCTGCCCGAGGAGGCCCGCACGCCGCGGCTCGAGCGAGCGTGCGGCGAGGCGTTCATGGTCCGCGGCGACTGGCGTGCCGCGACCGCGGCGTTCACGCGCTCGGCGCGGGGCAGCGAGCGGCTCGATCCGCAGACCGCCTGGCGCCTGGGCCTGGTCCACGGACTGCGCGGCGCCTACGACGAGGCGCTCGCGATCTACGCCCGCGCCGAGCTGACGGGCGAGGACCCGGCCGAGGAGTCGCTGCTCTACGCCTGGATCGCATCGGCGCACACCCACCGCGGCGACGTGGCCGAGAGCGTGCGGGCGGCAGAGCGCTCCCTGGAGCTCGCGACGACCACCGGCGACGCCCGGGCCTTGTCCGCCGCCCACACGGCGATGGGCATGAGCGCCGAGCTGGCGCACGACTTCCATGCCGCCTCCCAGGCGTTCGACCGGGCCCTGGCGCTGGCGGACGAGGCGGGTGACGCGCTCCAGGCCGTCCGCATCCGGAACGCGAAGGGCGCCCTGGAGATCGACCGGGGCGGCGTGGAGGCGGCCTTCCAGACCCTGGACGACGCCGTCCGCCTGGCGGACACGATCGGCTTCGCCTCGTTCCATGCCCGCGCGCTCGTCAACCGCGGCCGGGCTCACCAGGGCATGGGCCGGTTCGAGGAGGCCCTCGCGGACTTCTCCGCGGCCCGCG
>CAYJOH010000215.1:0-4996 GCA_964371685.1 uncultured Anaerolineaceae bacterium | reverse complement strand
AGGGCCCTCCTTCGTGCCAGGCACCGATACCGCGCGTACAAGGCCAACAGCAGTTGGCCTACCAGGCATCCCAGCGGTGCATGGCCAACAACTGCACCGCCCGCAGCGGTCGCCGAGCCCGCCCGCCTATCCACGCCTCGGCGGCCTCGGGCACGACGTGGCCAACGTCCGGATAGCACGCGCCGTGTCGTTGCGTGGCCACATCGGGCGCGGCGGGCGGCGTCGATGCGCGGCGTCGGCGGCAGGTGCAGCGCCCAGCAAGCGTCAGGAGGTGGCCCGCGCCTCCGCACAGGTGCGCCGCCACAGCTCCGCGGCGAGCAGCTCGGCGACGGCCGGCTCCACCAGGGCGCGGACGGCCGGATCCTCGAGCGCGGCTTCGGGGAGCGGCACGTGGGCGTCCGTGTCGCCGCGCGCCGGCCCCACCGAGACCACCGCCCCGCCCCGTGCGCGGATCGTCGCGACCGCCTCGCCGTCCGCCGGCGATCCCCCGAACAGCAGGACGGGATCGCCGGGGAACAGCGTGTACAGCCCGACGTGCAGCCAGTCGCCGGTGTCGAAGGCGACGGCCGGGATCCGGGGCGCCTCGCGGAGCATCAGCGCCGCCTGGTCGGCCAGCCCGAGGCGCCCGCCATCGCCGAGGACGTGGGCCGCGCGCCCGCCGTCGAGGACGTCCGCGGCGTCCGCCAGCCATGCCCCGCGGTCGCGGATCAGCGCGTCGAGGGCCGGCACCGCGACGGCGAGCCCCACCCCCGGCACCTCGCCCGCCGCCGCGTCCGCGAGCAGCCGAAGCCCCGCCACGGTCGCCCGGTACGTCAGGCAGGCAATCCCGGCGGTCTCCGTCCGCACGCCGACCAGCGGCAGCACCGCGTCCGCCCGCTGCGCCAGCGGCGAATCCGGTCGAGCCGTGAGCGCGATCACGAACGACGACGCGCCGCGGTGCCGCTCCGCCGCCGCCAGCACCTCCGGGGTCCGGCCGGAGCTCGACACCACGATCGCCAGCGTGTCCGGTCCGCCCCGGCTGGATCCCGAGGCAGACGCCGTCTCGGCCGCGGCATCGAGCCCATCGGCCCGCAGCCGCGCCGCGGCGTCCTGCGCCGCGAACCGCGAGCTCCCCATCCCCACCAGCCGCCAGCGTGGCCGGGCTAGCACGTCCGCGGGCAGTCCGGCGATCGCCCGCGCTTGTGCGTCCAGCACGGCCGCCAGCTCGTCGGGCGCTGCGAGGATGTCGGAGCGGAACGCCTCGCAGCGGTCGACGTCCTCGCTCATCCCGGCTCTCCCCGCGCCAACAGCCAGCGCATGCCCTCGCGCGGCGCCCACAGCCACGACGGCAGCACGGTCGCCGCGTACACGAACTCGTACGCCTCCTTCGCGACCTCGAACGCGTCGAGCAGGTCGAGATCGAGCACGATCGGCGCGCCCGCCTGCCGCAGGCCCGCGGCGTAGGCGGCGAGGAACCGTTCGCGCGCGCGCTCGATCCACGCCTCGACGTCCAGGCCCGGCCGCTCGATCGGGCCGCCGTTCGCGCGCTCGGCGCGGCGCCGCGCGCTCCGCGCGACGTGGTCCAGCGACCGGAGCATCGAGGCCACGTCGCGGAGCGGTGAATCCGGGCGGCGCCGGTCCTCGATCGGGCGAAGCGGCTCCCCCTCGAAGTCGATCACGCGATAGCCGTCGTCGCCGATCAGCACCTGGCCCAGGTGGAGGTCCGCGTGAATCCGCATGACGAGCGGCACCGTGGCGACGGCCTCGAACCGCGACGCGCGGGCGGCGATCGCGGGCGCCTCGCGCCGGAGCTCGGCGGCGATGTCCGCGTCCACGGCTGCGACGGCGCTGATCGCCGCGTTGAGCTGGCGGTGCGCGTCTGCCCGCCAGGCATGGAGCTCGTCGTGGGTGGCCGGGCGCGGCGCGAGGTCCGGGGCATCCGCGGGCGGCGAGGCGAGCGCCGCATGGAGGCCGGCGACGAGCGTGCCCAGGTCCTCCGCGATCTCGGTCGCCCACTCCAGGCTCACGGTCCCGGGCGCCGCCACCAGCGCCGCCAGGCGCTCCGCGGTCGTCTCGTACGCGTCCTCGGCGTCACCCACGAACGCCTGGAGCATGGCGACCGTCGCCGCACCCCCGTCACGGGTCACCGCCTCCGCCCAGCCCGCGAGCCGTGGCACGCCGGCGAACCCGGCCTCCTCGGACAGGAAGGCAGTCAGCTCGAGGTCCGGGTTGAGGCCCGGCTGGATCCGCCGGTAGACCTTGAGCAACAGCCGTTTGCCAAGGACGACGGATGTGTTCGACTGGTCGCGGCCGAGCGGACGCTCGACGGCCCCGGCGAGGGCGGCGGCCGGGGCGCCCCACGCGTCGGCGAACCCCTGAGACGGCCGGCAGACGAGGGCCGCATCGACCTGGCTGGGTCCGCCGGCATCGGGATCGCGGGCCAGCGCCGGGATCGTGCGTCCCTCGGCAATCGCGACCGCCAGCGCCCGCCAGGCACCGTCGCCCGCCTCGGCCTCGCGAATGCCGCCGACGGCCCCCGGCTCGGTCACGAACGGGATCGCGTACCGCTCGAGCCGGTCGCCCACGCGCACGTCCACGAGCGTGAGCGCCGCGTCGTCAGCCAGCGCAAACGCATGCGCGAGCCGTGCCGACGACGGCGCCTCGCCCTTGGACGCGAACCAGCGACGCGAGGCGAGGTCCTCGAGGTCGAGCGCCCGGACGGCCGCGGCGACGGCCGAAACCTCGGGCGGACGGCTCACGGACGCGTCGCCTCCGCGCTCGGTGGGGCCGGTGCCCCGGCTAGACGCCCGTGTTGATCGTGATGTGCTTGATGACCGTGTAGTCCTCGAGCGCGTACTTCGAGCCGTCCTTGCCGTAGCCCGACTCCTTCACGCCGCCGTGCGGGGTCTCCGAGGCGAGCGTGAAGTGCTCGTTGATCCACACCGTGCCGAACTGGAGCCGCCGGGCGACGCGCATCGCCCTGCCGATCGAGCCCGTGAACAGCGACGACGAGAGGCCGAACTTGACGTCGTTCGCCCACTGCACGGCCTGCTCCTCGTCGGAGAAGCGCTGGATCGTGACCACCGGGCCGAACACCTCGTCCTGGACGATCTCGCTCTGCTGGTCCGGGTTGGCAATGATCGTGGGCTCGAAGTAGGCGCCCGGGCGATCCGGCCGGTGGCCGCCGAGGACGAGCTCGGCCTTGGCCTCGAGCGCCCGGTTGACCATCCCCTCGACCTTGTCGGCCTGGGCCGGCGCGATCAGGGAGCCCATGTCCAGGGCGTCGGCGTCCGCCGGGTTGCCCCACTTGATGGTCTTGACCTGGTCGGCGAGGGCCGCCACGAACTTGTCGTACACGGCCGGACCCGCGATCACGCGGCAGGCCGCGGTGCAGTCCTGGCCGCTGTTCCAGTAGCCGGCGGACTTGAGGATCTCGGCCGCCAGCTCGACGTCGGCGTCGTCGAACACGATCACCGGCGCCTTGCCGCCCAGCTCGAGGTGGAGCCGCTTGACCGTCCCGGCCGCGATGGTCGCGATGTGCTTGCCGGTCGAGGTGTCGCCGGTGATGGAGACCATCCGCACCTTCGGGTGCCCGACGAGCAGGTCGCCCATGTCACCGCCGGAGCCGGTGAGGACATTGAGCACGCCGGCCGGCAGCTCGTCCGCGATCAGCTCGGCGAACCGGAGCGCGGACAGCGGGGTCCGGGCGGCCGGCTTGAGCACGACCGTGTTGCCGGTCGCGAGCGCGGGCCCGAGCTTCCACGCCGCCATGTACAGCGGGTAGTTCCAGGGCGCGATGCTCGCCACCACGCCGACCGGATCGCGGCGGACCATCGAGGTGTGGCCGTCGAGGTACTCGGTGACCGCGAGGCCCTCCATCACCCGGCAGGCGCCGGCGAAGAACCGGAACAGGTCCGACGAGGTGGCCATCTCGTCGATGGCGGCCTGGGTCGGCTTGCCGGTCTGGCTGGACTCGAGCCGGCCCAGCTCGTCCGCGTTCGCGTCGATGATGTCGGCGATCTTAAGCAGGGCGAGGCTGCGGGTCTGGGGCGTGGTCAGCGACCAGGTCTCGAAGGCGTCGGCGGCCGCGTCCACGGCGCGGTCCACGTCCGCCTGGCCCGAGGCCGGCACGGTGGCGACGGGCTCGCCGACGGCGGGGTTCTCGACCGTCAGCGTCTGGCCGGACGCGGCGTCCACCCACCGGCCGCCGATGAACTGCTGGTACGCCTTCACGGGGTTGAGGGTCTCGGTCACAGGGGGCCTCCATGGCGCGCCCGGGCGCGCTTGCCGCGGGTCCGAAGGGGTGATGCGCCGATTGTGCGCCAAGTAGCGGCGCGCTTCCAGCCGGGCGACCGCCCAGCGCGACGTCCAGGGCCTCCGCCCGACGGACGGCCAATCGCGGCTCGCTCGCGTCATGGCTTGGCGGCCACCGGGGACTACCGCGTGACCGGTCCGTGGGTCGTCGCCACCCGCTCGATCAGGTCTGCGGCCCTGACGGTGCCGCCGGCCGACTGCATCCGGCCCGCCATCACGGTCATCCGCTCGCGAAGGGCGCCATCGCCGAGCAGCGCATCGATCGCACCCGTGAGCTCCTCGTCCCGGAAGCCGTACGTCGAAAGGCGCCGTCCGAAGCCCGTCTCGTGGACCCGCTGGGCGTTGTCCACCTGGTCCCAGAACAGCGGCAGCACGATCATCGGCTTGCCGTTGTGGAAGCACTCCACGACGGTGTTGTTGCCGCCGTGCGTGATCACGAGGTCGACCTGCGGCAGGACCGCGGGCTGCGGCAGGAACTGCTCGCCGGTCATGTAGTCGTGGAGGCGGATCTGGTCGGCCAGTGGACCCTTCGACACGATGACGCGGTGCTCGGTCGTGGCCAGCAGGTCCACGAGCCGCTGCATGAGCCCCACGTCCGCCGCGCCGAGCGACCCCAGGGAGAGGTAGATCAGCGCTCCGTCCCGCTCGGCGAGATGGGCCGGCAGTTCCCAGGTCGCCTCGGGGGCCCGCACCGTGGAGTCAA